>JBFZCO010000132.1:0-25305 GCA_041307885.1 Burkholderiales bacterium
ATTCACGCCAGGCTCGCCGTTACCAACGGAACGAACACGCATGCCGTCATCAATACCCGCAGGAATCTTAATCTCAAGAGTTTTTTGCTCCTTGTGTTTGCCGCTACCATGGCAAGTTTTACAAGGCTTAGGAATGTACTCACCAGTTCCACGGCATTTAGGGCAAGTTTGCTGCATGGAAAAGAAGCCTTGCTGCACGCGGACCTGGCCATGACCATCACAAGTCGTACATTTTTCAGGCTTACTTCCAGGCTCTGCACCAGTACCGTTGCAGGTTTTGCAATCACTCCAACTAGGGACGCGAATTTGAGTGGTGTAACCTTCTGCCGCTTGCTCGAGAGTGATCTCCATGTTGTAACGAAGATCAGCCCCTTTATAGACCTGCGGACCAGACTGACGCCCACCACTTTGACCAAAAATATCACCAAAAATATCACCGAAGGCATCTGCAAAGCCACCGCCTGCAAAACCACCGCCGCCAAAGCCACCCATCGAAGGGTCCACGCCAGCATGACCATACTGATCATAGGCAGCACGTTTATTAGGGTCAGTTAAGGTTTCATAAGCCTCCTTCACTTCTTTGAATTGGGCTTCAGATGTTTTGCTGTCGGGATTGCGATCAGGATGATGCTTCATCGCTAGCTTGCGGTAAGCCTTTTTTAACTCTTCATCGCTAGCACCTCTTGCAACACCAAGTACTTCGTAATAATCGCGTTTACTTTTAGGCACGGCCTATTCCTCTCAACAACCTCAATGACACAAGTCGGCACGAGGCCGACTTGTTATTTAAGTGCTCAAAACTACGTTAATCAATGCATCACTCAATATCAGATGACCAGATTACTTCTTGTCATCAACCTCTTTAAAGTCAGCATCAACTACATCAGCATCTGGGGCTGCACCTTGCGAACCGCCAGGGGCTGCTCCAGGAGCGGTGCCACCACCAGCCTTAGCCTGTTCAGCTGCCATGGCTTTCTCACCAAGTTTCTGGCTTGCTTTACCCAGAGCTTCGGTTTTCGCCTCAATAGCCGCTTTATCGCTACCCTTAATGGCTTCATCCAACTCCTTTAAGGCAGCTTCAATAGCTTCTTTTTCAGAGGCCTCCAAAGCAGCACCATGTTCTTCCAAAGCTTTCTTAGTGGAGTGCGCTAATGCATCTGCAGTATTGCGCGCTGTCACCAATTCCAATGCTTTCTTGTCTTCGTCAGCATTTGCTTCAGCATCCTTCACCATGCGCTGAATTTCCTCTTCAGTCAAACCAGAGTTTGCCTTGATAGTAATCTTGTTCTCTTTACCAGTAGTTTTATCTTTTGCAGTGACATGCAAAATACCATTGGCATCAATATCAAAGGTCACTTCAATTTGTGGCATACCACGCTGTGCAGGAGCAATACCTTCCAAATTAAACTCACCGAGTAATTTGTTGGCAACAGCCATCTCACGCTCACCTTGATAGCACTTAATCGTTACTGCAGGCTGGTTATCTTCTGCAGTGGAGTAAACCTGTGAATGCTTAGTTGGAATCGTTGTGTTCTTTGGAATCATCTTGGTCATCACGCCACCCAAGGTTTCGATGCCCAATGACAAAGGTGTAACGTCCAAGAGCAATACATCCTTACGATCGCCAGACAATACCGATCCCTGAATTGCAGCACCGACAGCAACAGCCTCATCTGGGTTCACGTCTTTGCGTGGGTCTTTACCAAAAATCTCTTTTACCTTTTCTTGAACTGCAGGCATACGAGTTTGACCACCAACCAAAATCACATCATCAATATCGGCTACATTTACGCCAGCATCTTTGATTGCAGTTAAGCAAGGACCAGCTGTACGGTTGATCAATTCCTCTACCAAAGACTCCAACTTCGCGCGGGTAAGCTTGAGGTTCAAATGCTTAGGGCCACCTGCATCAGCAGTCACGTATGGCAAGTTGATTTCGGTTTGCTGGGCAGATGACAATTCGATCTTGGCTTTTTCAGCGGCATCTTTCAAACGCTGTAATGCTAGAACGTCCTTGCTCAAATCTACGCCTTGCTCTTTCTTAAACTCAGCAATGATCCAATCGATAATACGTTGGTCAAAGTCCTCACCACCCAAGAAGGTGTCACCGTTAGTAGAAAGCACTTCAAACTGCTTTTCACCATCTACGTTAGCGATTTCAATGATAGAAACGTCAAATGTACCGCCGCCCAAGTCATAAACAGCGATCTTGCGATCCACTTTGTCTTGCTTGTCCAGACCAAATGCCAATGCAGCAGCAGTTGGCTCATTGATGATGCGCTTAACATCTAAACCAGCAATACGACCAGCATCTTTAGTCGCTTGACGTTGACTGTCGTTAAAGTAAGCAGGAACAGTAATCACTGCTTCAGTGACCTCTTCACCTAGATAATCTTCGGCTGTTTTTTTCATCTTGCGCAAAATTTCTGCGGATACTTGTTGTGGCGCCATTTTTTTATCGCGCGCCTCAACCCATGCATCACCGTTATCGGCTTGCACAATCTTGTAAGGCATTAAGCCAATGTCTTTTTGCACTTCAGCGTCCGTAAATTTACGTCCCATTAAACGCTTCACTGCGTAAATCGTGTTCTTAGGATTAGTGACTGACTGACGTTTTGCAGGTGCGCCAACCAATACTTCGCCATCTTCAAGATAGGCAATGATTGATGGGGTTGTACGAGCGCCTTCGGCGTTCTCAACGACCTTAGGTGCATTGTTTTCAACGACTGAAACACACGAGTTTGTGGTTCCCAAGTCAATTCCGATAATCTTTCCCATAATTGCTCCAAAAAATTAAGTTATGTTTTACTTCGTAAAAACTGTGAATAAATCGATATTCAATAAATGGGGGCTAGAAACAGGATTTCAAGGGCTAAAAATGCAAAAAAGGCAGATTTCTGCCCTTTTATGCTGATTTTTGAGCCAAATAGTCAGAAAAAACCTCAAAACTAATAGCTGGGGGTTTCTGAGAGCTTATTTTGGCGCGCTCACCGTTACCAAAGCAGGTCGCAAAATACGATCTGCAATGGAGTAACCCCTTTGCAAAACTGAAACAACCGTATTTGCCTCTTGATCTGATGGAACTGAGGCAATTGCCTGATGGTGGTGAGGGTCAAACTTATCCCCAACGGCGGGATTAATTTCCGTCATGCGGCCTTTTTCAAACGCAGATAAAAGCTGCTTAAGGGTAATTTCTAGACCCTCTTTAAACGCCTTGGCATCTACAGCCTCTGCATTAAGGGCGGCATATAAGCTATCTGTTACTGGCACAAGGTGCTCTGCAAAACTCTCGATGGCAAACTTATGGGCTTTAGAAACATCCTCTGCAGCCCGGCGACGAATGTTTTCACCCTCTGCTTTAGCGCGCAAATAATTGTCTTGCATATCACTTAGCTTTTGATTGAGTTCCGCAATTTCTTGCTCAGCAGTTTTGACCTCACTCACAGATTGATCTTCGCCAGCCTCCACAGGAGCTTGCTCAGGATTTTCCTGCTCAGGAATAGGATTTTGATTTTCTTGGGTCATAGGTGCAAATTCACTTTTTAATAAGAATGGCTAGTTGTAAACAATATGGGGTCATTCAAGTTGATTTCAAGTAGCTTTGAGTTTAAGCAATTCTGGCTTTAGCCAATTCAGCACGGCGGTCTCGCTCTATCAACTCTGACTCTGACTCGTGTCCTAGCGACCAGCCCGATAAGTGCTCTTGCGCAATATCATGCATTGCATCTATCCACTTAGGGTTGCTATTTAAGCAAGGAATATAGCGATAGTCTTTACCGCCATGCTCTAGGAAGATTTCACGTGCCTCCATAGCAATCTCCTCTAAAGTCTCCAAACAATCGGCTGGAAAGCCTGGGCAAAAAATATCGACACGCTTGCAGCCTTGTTTGCCCAACTCCTCAATCATTGGAGCTGTATAGGGCTTGAGCCACTCCGCCTTGCCGAAACGAGATTGGAAAGTTACCAAATACTGTCCCGCCTCTAAACCCAAAGACTCGCCAAGCAATCGTCCTGTTTTCAAACACTCACAATGGTAGGGATCGCCCTTCATCAAATTACGCTTTGGTAATCCATGAAATGACATTACTAAACGATCACCCCGATCAAAATCAGGGCGTCCATCTTTATCCCATGCACTAAGAACTTGATCGCGTAAGGCGGCAATATAGGCAGGGTTATCGTGATAGTGCTTAATTAAACGAAGCTCTGGCTGATTACGCCAAGTTCCTAGCACACGAAACACCTCATCAAAACTCGATGCAGTAGTAGTTGCGGAGTACTGCGGATAAAGTGGCAGTAACAGCAATCTTTCCATGCCTTGCGCCTGTAAAGATTCAAGCGCCTCAGTAGTGGAAGGTTGACCATAACGCATTGCTAAATCTACCAACACGGTAGAGCCTTGATGGGCAAACTTCTCTTCCAATTCTTTTGCCTGTAAACGGGAGTAGTGCATTAGCGGGGAGCCCAATTTTGGCAACCAAATAGTTGCATATTTTTTCGCTGATGCGCTGCTACGAATTGGCAAAATAATTCCATTCAAAATGAACCACCAAATGAAACGAGGAATCTCCACGACCCGTGGGTCAGATAAAAACTCTTTTAAGTAAGCTCTAACTGCTTTTGCAGTCGGGGCTGCAGGCGTGCCTAGATTGAGCAACAAGATTGCTGTCTTTGCAGGTCGTAAGTGAGGATTTTGGTTCAAAGGAGATCCATCTAAAAATGAGTAAAAATATTGCTACCTAGGAGCTTAAAGCGCCCGATAACAATTTAGAAGTAATGTCGACAATCGGAATAACACGATCGTATGCCATACGAGTTGGTCCAATGACACCCAAGGTTCCAACAATTTGGCCATCAACACTATAAGGCGCACTGATCACCGCTAAATCCTCGTAGGGCAGTAAATCACTTTCGCCACCAATAAAGATCTGAATGCCATCAGCATGACTAGAAATATCTAAGAGCTGCATCAGTACGGACTTTTGCTCAAGCATGTCAAACATCTTGCGTAACTTATCCAAGTTAGTGCTGAGGTCGCCCACGTTCAGTAAGCGTCGCTCGCCTGATAGCAACATATCACCTTGGCCCATACCGTAATCACTTACACCACTATGCAAAGCCAAAGCCATTAAACCAGAAATATCGCTGCGTAGATTATCTAAATCCGACGCTAAATGCGATCGCACCTGGGCAAAACTTTTACCGGCAAACTGACTATTAATGTAGTTGCCTGCTTCAGTCAATTGACTTAGGGTGTAGTCCTGAGTGGTGGGCAAAATACGGTTCTGAACATCGCCCTCTGGAGTTACCATGATCAGCAAAATCTTACCTTCGCCAAGACGCAAGAATTCAATATGCTTAAAAACCTGCGCTCGCTTAGGCGTCATTACCACTCCAGCAAAATGTGTCAAATTGGACAAAATTTGCGCAGCCGAGTTAAGCACCTTTTGAGGGGAATCTGGCAAGAGACCATTTTTCACTTCACGGGCAGCAATTTCTTCTAAGGGGCGGACTGTCACCATGGTGTCGACAAATAGGCGATAGCCCCTAGGAGTAGGGATACGGCCAGCAGAGGTATGGGGACTAGTTACCAGGCCCATATCCTCTAAATCGGCCATGACATTGCGGATAGTTGCTGCAGAAAGATCTAATCCAGAATATCGAGAAAGGGTCCGAGAGCCAATAGGCTGACCCTCCTCGATATAGCGCTCGATGAGTGTTTTAAGTAAGGCGCGGGAACGATCATCCATAGTGGAAGGGATTTTATGCGTATGGTTTAATCGTTATATGTTAAGCCCATCCCAAAATTCCATCAAAAAGGCATTTCGCCGGGTAGCCCTTGTAGGGAAATACCAGGCCGATGGAATGCAAGAACGCCTCAATGATCTCGCCGATCTCTTGTCCAAACAGGGCTGTGAGGTCCTTTTAGAGGCTGCGACTGCATCTAAGCTCGGTCTTACAAGCTTTCCGAGCAAAAAAGTTGAGGAATTTGCTGGGGCTATAGACCTAGCAGTTGTTTTGGGTGGCGATGGCACGATGCTTGGCATCGGACGCCAACTGGCAGGTAGCAATGTCCCCTTAGTTGGCATCAATATGGGTCGGTTGGGTTACATGACCGATATCCCTATTCAAAACGTCCAAACTGTTCTCCCGCAGATTATTGCCGGTGAATACGAAGCCGACACACGTACTTTGCTTGATGCGGTCGTCTTGCGCGGCGATCAAGAAATCAACCGCGCTCTGGCCCTCAATGATGTTGTGGTTAATCGCTCCGGAATTTCTGGCATGGTAGAGCTCGCAGTTCGTGTCAACGGTTCTTTTATGTATAACCAGCGATCTGATGGCTTGATTGTTTCTACGCCAACTGGCTCAACCGCTTATGCCCTTTCCGCTGGTGGTCCAATTTTGCATCCCCGTGTAGCAGGGATCTTGTTAGTGCCAATTGCGCCGCACTCTTTATCGAATCGTCCCATTGTTTTACCTCAAGACATCACGGTTAGCATTGAAGTAGTTGATGGCAGAGAAGTGATCGTCAATTTTGATATGCAATCGCAGACTGACTTACAAAGTGGTGACAAAATTGAAGTGCGCCAGTCCGATAAAACCATCACCCTTCTTCATCCTCGCAGTCATAGTGACTACAAAACATTGCGAGAGAAGTTACATTGGAATGAGTATCCATCGACATTTTGATGTCGAATTCTTCACTACGCTAAGGCATGCTTCAAACCCTCTCCCTTCGTGACTTTGTCATTGTTGATCAACTAGAACTTGATTACTCTTCTGGTTTTACAGTGCTTACTGGGGAGACGGGCGCGGGTAAATCTATTCTTCTTGATGCTCTTAGCCTAGTTCTTGGTGAACGTGCTGACAGTAGCCAAATTCGTGAAGGCAGTAATCGCGCTGAAATCAGCGCCCTTTTTAGAATTGAGCCACAACAAGCAGCACTTTTTAACAACTGGTTAGATGAGCAAGGCTTTCCAAGCGAAGATGGTGGACAAAGCTTGCTGTTAAAAAGAACAATTGAAAGTAATGGCCGTAGTCGTGCCTTTATCAACGGTAGCGTGGCCACCCTGTCACAACTTCGCGAAGCTGGTGATCAATTAGTAGATATTCATGGGCAGCATGCGCACCAACTTCTTCTAAAAGGAGGGGCACAACGCGAACTTCTCGATCGGCACGCCAATCATTTAGAGCTTGTGAACGAAGTGTCCCAAGCATTCAAATTACTCAATGAGTCTCGCCGCCGATTAGAGCAAGCAGAAAATGCCGGGCAAGATGTTGAGCGTGAACGAGAGCGTTTGGAATGGCAACTTGAAGAGCTCTCCGAACTCTCCCCACAAGAAGGTGAGTGGGCTACCATTCAAAGTGAACATGCGCGCCTTGCTAATGGCGCCAAAATCATGAGTGGTTGTCAAGAAGCCATTGATGTGTTGAGTGATGCAGAGAATTCGGTTGAATCCACCCTTTCCAAAGCAAGCTTAAATATGAGCGCGCTCGCTGAACATGACTCTGCACTGAGCGGCATTAGTCAAGCGCTTGAGTCTGCCCAAATTCAGATTGATGAAGCAGTGCACAGCCTCAATCGCTACCTACAAAAATTAGATTTAGATCCGGCACGCTTAAGTGAGGTTGAGGAGCGAATGCAAGCCCTTCATAGCGCCGCAAGAAAGTATCGTACTGAAGCAGATGAGTTACCCAAACTACTGCAGGAAACTTCCGAACGCTTAGATACTCTAACTGCCTCTCAAAATATTGATGCCTTACGTGAACAAGTTAAAACCTTAGAGACTACGTATCTCAAGTTGGCAAAGCAGCTCTCGCAAAAACGCAGTAAAGCAGCCTTAGATCTGAGTAAGCAAGTGAGCGCCGCTATGCAAGATTTATCAATGGCAGGCGGGCAACTCGAGATTGCGCTAAGTCCACTGGCAGTCGGCGGCGCCCATGGCCTTGAGCAAATTGAATTTTTAGTGGCAGGTCATGCCGGCAGCACACCCCGTCCATTAGCCAAAGTGGCATCTGGTGGAGAGCTAGCCCGGATTAGCTTAGCCATTAGCGTCATTACTAGCAAAGCCTCCTTTACGCCAACCCTGATATTTGATGAGGTAGATGCAGGCATTGGTGGTGCTGTTGCCGAGACAGTGGGTAAGCTATTACGCCAGCTTGGTGAGTCTCATCAGATACTGTGTGTCACCCACTTGCCGCAAGTGGCCGCTCAAGGTAATTACCACTTTAAAGTAAGTAAATCTCAAGCAGGAGATAAAACATTCTCCCAAGTAACTCCACTGGGAAGATCTGAACGGGTTGAAGAAGTTGCTCGCATGCTGGGTGGTACCACCATCACCGACACTACTCGTCGTCATGCACGAGAACTACTAGAGCAAAATTAGTCTCAACTAGTCAGCTAGACTAGGCGTTGGAAGAAGCATGAAAAATCGCTTGCCACAATTCTAAAACGGACTGCCTTGCCTGCCGCAGTTGTAACTCAGCCTCTAAATCAACCCTGGTCTTTTCTGCTCCATCTAGACGTAAGCGATGTTGTCTTGCCCTTAGCAGACGATATGCATCACCAACCTGGAGAGCTTGGTGACCCTCAATTAAACCGGCTTCTCCTGCAATGCGGAGCAATGCAATATTTCCTAAATTACCAATGAGCTGTGGATAGGTGTTTGAGTAAGCCAAAACCAAAAACTGCACAATGAACTCTATATCAACCATGCCGCCTGCATCATGCTTTAAATCAAAAGTAGTGCTTGGATTTGGATGCCCGGCATGAACCTTACGACGCATCTCTAAAATCTCAACTCGCAAATGATCAATATCGCGCTTCTGACTTAATACTTGCGAACGCACATCATCAAAGAATGCGCCAACCCCTTGATTACCTGCCGAGAATCTGGCCCGCGTTAATGCCTGGTGCTCCCAAACCCAAGCTGCGTTATCACCCTCACGTAATTGATACTTTTTAAATGCATCCGCATTGGTCACTAAAAATCCAGCCGAGCCATTAGGGCGTAGACGCGTATCGATTTCAAATAAGCTACCTGCCGACGTATAGGTAGTTAGCCAATTAATCATGCGTTTGGCTAAGAGGGCATAAATTTCTTGGGCTGCGTAATCCGCTTCTTGGGCTTGATATAAAAATACTAAATCTAAATCAGAGGCGTAACCCAATTCCTTACCTCCAAGCTTGCCATAAGAAATCACGGCAAATGGTGGGGTTGCTTCTGCAGGCAAATTAAATTTCTGAGAAACGCCTGGCCAAACTCGCTCAAAAGCAGTCTGCAACATTAAGTCCGCTAGGGCAGATAAATGATCGCTCACCTTTTCAACTGTTAAGGCCTGCTCTACACCAATACCTAAATCCGCCAATAAAGTGATAAAGGTTTCGGTGTGGTGTGTAATGCGCAGAATGTCCATTGCCTGTTCTGAGCCATCACCATCGCGCATGACATCATCGAGGCGCATATCTAGAGTCTGCTTTACCTCTTGCCAATATTGCTCTGGCTGCTCAATCAATGCTTTTTCAGTTCGTGAATTCAACAGATAATCAAGCAAGTGGGGATGTCGCGTTAAGTACTCAGCTCCCCACTGAGAATCTTTTAACAGCGCCAATATATTGACTAATGCCTGCGGATATTCTGACAAAATTGATAAATAGGCACTGCGACGGGCAATGGCTTCCAGCAAATCAAAAAAACGTAGTAAAGTCGTATCAATACCCGATGAACCTGAGCTATCGGCCTGCAAAGTATCTGCAGCCTTACGAATTAAATTATTAAAAATTAAACGGCTTTTATCTGGTAATTGCTTTTGCTTTGGACTATCACTCCAGGCTAACCAGCGAGCAGCAGATTCTGGGAAGATAGCCATATCTGGCCCCCAGCCAGAAGTTAAAGAGGTGTTATCTAGCCTTGCATTGTCATCAAGTACAAATGCCTTACCAAATAAATGGGCAACTGCGCTCTGATGCCTATCTAGCTCAGTCATAAAAGCGCCCTGCTCAGAACCATCCATACTCACCCCTAAGCGAGTACGCGACACATCATCCTCTGGCAAATAATGGGTCTGCTGATCCTCCCAAATTTGAATACGGTGCTCTAAATGTCGAAGAAAAACATAGGCATTTTGCAAAGACTCAACATCTTGAGCTGGCAAAATTCCTTGCTGTTTGATGAGCTCTAAGACCTCTAATGTGGGACGAATCCGAAAGCGAGGATCTGTACCGCCTCGCATCAACTGAAACATTTGTGCTAAGAATTCAATTTCCCGAATACCGCCACGGCCCAACTTAATATCTTTTGAGCGGCCATGATGGTTAGTCGAACGCTTTTCTGCCTCATGCTGAATCTGAGCATGCAACTCTCGAATCGAGGCGATAACCCCATAATCCAAATGTCTTCGATAAACAAATGGTCGAATCAGTTGGTCCAACTCTTTTTCACAATGAGCGTATGCGGGAGAACTAGGTAAAGGTGCAATCAATCTGCCTTTAATCCAAGCGTAGCGTTCCCACTCCCTACCCTGAACTAGCAAATATTCTTCAAGCATATCTAAACTACATGCCAGCGGACCAGAGTCTCCATTTGGTCTGAGTCGCATATCAACTCGAAATACAAAGCCGTTGGCGTCATGCTCCGCTAGCAATCGAATTAAGCGCTTACCCATACGAGTAAACCACTCGTGATATGAAAGGCTTCTTGGTGCTCCCTGGGTCTCGCCTTCATGCTCGTACAAAAAAATCAGATCAATATCTGAAGAAAGATTGAGCTCCAATCCCCCCAGCTTACCCATGCCCACCACCATGAAAGGCATTTCTTGATTGGTGACCTGACTCATCGGAAGCCCAAAACGGGCGCCAAGATCTTCACGAATATAAGCAATAGATAGGTTGAGACTATCTTGGGCAAAATGACTCAAAGCATGGGTAACCTCAGTCAAATCCGCTAGTCCATTGAGGTCTCGAAATGCAACCCAAAGCATCAGACGTTGTCTTGCTAGCCTCAGATCAGCCATAAATTGGGCCTCTGCTTGCTCTGGAATATTGAGCGCCGCTTGACAAGGGTCTAGTAGCTCACGAATGCCATCAGCATCTATTGCCTGCGAGCCCTTTTGCTTAAGCCAATCTTCCCAGTCAGGGCGTGCAGTTAGCCAGCGCTGCGCATAAGTCGAGTGCTGCTTTAAAAATTCGATTTGACTCAAAAAATCTCTCATCTCTCCATATTAATCTGACTTGGATGTAAAACTGGAGAAGCTTGGCGATCACCCTTGGGCTGACGGATAATAGAGGGCATGCTTCGAAATTTCATCCGGAATCGCCTACAGGGTGCACCTCAACAAAATCCCCCTGGTTTTAGTAGCCGCTGGCGTAAGCGCGCGCTCATTCTTCTGGGTGCGACTCTGGCTATTTTTGTCTTAGGCCATCTAGGGGTTCGTTTTATTCTATGGCCCCAGATTGAAAAATCAAAACCTACGCTAGAGCGTTTAGTGAGTGCTCGCCTCGGCACTAACGTGACGATGGATGAAGTTCAAGTCTCTTGGACTGGAATTCGACCTAGTTTTGATATCAAAGGGTTGAGATTTAATGATCCCACATCAACACTAAATCCCTCACCTCTATTTATCGAAACTATTCAAGGTGAATTAAGCTGGCTCACCTTCTATCATTTAGCCCCATATTTTCATGAAATCAGCATTAATAAGGTCCAACTATTTGCAGAGCGCGACCAAAAAGGGGAAATTTCAGTCGCTGGAATTCCCATACATACCAAGGCAAATGATTTAAGTACCGAAAATTGGTTACTTGCTCAAAACGAAATTCAAATTAATGATGCGACTATTTTTTGGAAAGACCAAAAAGGGCGCAAACTACAAACATCCATTGATATCTCCCGTTTTCGCTTCACAAATGGAATACGACACCACCAAGGTGAACTAAAGGCTATTACGCCATGGAGCTCTACTCCCATCAATATTGAAGCTGACTTTGTGCATCGCCTTGGAGGTCAGGCTGGCAATTGGCAGGATTGGATTGGCGAATTTTCATGGGATGTTTCTGGGTTTAATCTTGATCAAGCATCTAGGGATATCGTCCTTCCATTCCAAAATCTCACTGGCAACATTAATACCCAAGGCAAACTCAAGCTTGATACAGGCAAAATTGATCAAGGTGAGATGCAGCTTGCAGCCGAACAGCTGAAAGTGCAACTGAATAAAGATGAAGATGCTCTGGAGTTTGGTAGGTTAGAAACCAATCTTTTTAAAGAAAATACTCGCGGCCTTAATTCAATCACGGCCAAAACTCTGGCATGGAGTGATATTGGTAGCCCTCAAAATTCACCCCTTAAAAACTTAAGTCCAATTACCTTCCGCTGGAGGTCCCCAAAAGATGGTGGCGAAATAAAAGAATTTGGTCTTGCCTCGCCCAAAATAATGGTTCAAGACATTTCACTATTTGCACTAAATCTTCCCTTGTCTAAAAAAATTCATCGGTGGATCAAAACTGCTCAAGCAAATGGTGAATTACAAAATGTCGACATTAATTGGTCTGAGAATCAATCGACTCTATCAAGCCTTCCCCTTCCAGGAAATTGGTTTGCATCCAATAAATTGGACTTCACCGTTGGCGCAAAGTTGATTGGTATTAGTTTCACAGGTATTAATAAGTCAATTCCATCGGTCACTAATCTATCTGGAACCTTAAGCGGCGACCAAAAGCAAGGCAGCCTCACACTGAACTCTGAAAACATGAGTTTTGAGCTGAATGATTTTTTATCCTCTCCTTACATCCAATTAGATAAAGCTAACGGCAACATCAGTTGGGCAAAGCAAAAAGGGGGTTGGTTAATTGACGCAAAAGATATGGAGTTAATCAACTCTGAAATTGATACAAGCTTCAATCTCGCTTATCTGATTGGTGGGCCTAAGCAAGCTGATCAGATGACCTTGGATATGGAATTTGCGCGGGCAAAATTAGCTACTGCCCACCGCTACCTTCCCATCTCCATGGATAAAGAGAGTCGGCTTTATCTCAGTAATGCATTTGAGTCAGGAGATATCAACAAAGGTACCTTACGTATTAAAGGCGACCCCGATCAAATTCCTTTTGCCGCCAGTAAAACCGATGAATTGACTCTACACCTGCCATTTTCTCAAGCAAGTTTTAAGCCAGCACCACTGCTTCCTAAGAAGCAAGGGGTTTGGTCTATGTTTACTAATGTGAATGGCACGATTGACATGAAACAGTCCTCAATCAATGTCAATGTTGATAAAGCGAATTATAAAAACGTCGTGTTGAGCAATGTACGCTCACAAATTCCCAACGTGAGTGCCAAACACCTAACACTAGTGATGAATGGTCAGGCAAATGGCGAAGGCTCTGAGATTCTGGAATATCTCACTGCATCGCCAGTTGGCGTTGGGCAACCAAGCATCGCAAAAAACCTTTCTTTAGCTGGTCCTGTTAGTCTCGATCTTGATCTCACTATCCCACTTTCTGGGAATGCTGAAAATAAAATTGATGCCAAAGTCACTCTTCCCGGAAATAAACTTCAATGGAGCGAGTTTCCACCGTTAGAAAATCTCAAAGGCATGGTGCGCATTACGGATACTAATCCGCAATTTGAAGATATATCTGCCGACTTCCTTGGTGGCGTACTCAAAATATCTAGCATGCCCTCTAGTTCAGATAAATCCAGCTTTAAGGTGAGTGGCGATATCAATGCAAAATTTGTTCAAGCTTATGCTCTACGCAATCCTCACTCAAAGATTAATCCCACATTGATGAGCGCGATGAGCGGATCTGCTAGTTACTCTGGCCTCATGAGTTTTGGCAAAGAAGTGAACCAAGCTAATTTGAAATTCGATTTACGTAACTGGGCAAGCTTAGCCCCTGCACCAGCAAATAAAATTTCTGGTACGCCGATGACCGGTCAGCTTGACCTCAACATCTATTCCAACAAAAAGCCTAATGCGATCCACGCTGACTGGTCAGCTAATTTTGGAGATCAATACTATATTCAAGGAAATTTAGGGAACGATAACTCCATTAGAGGTGCATTTGGTATTGGGGCAGCAGCATCGTTACCACAACAAGGCTACTCGGTTAATCTCGTAAATAACGAAATTGACTTTGATGCTTGGATGGAATTCTTGGATGCTGGTAAGCCAAATATCAAGGCTTCTACTGAAGTTGATTTAAGTCAGCCCGATAGACATGTACAGATTTCTGCGCAAATTAAAAAACTGATTGCATTTGATCGAGAGTGGAATGATTTCAACTTCGGCGCGAGTGAAAAAAATAATGTCTGGCAGTTACGCTTAAATACGCCGCAGTTATCTGGCCAAATGCAATGGCAGCCAGCTAGCCCAGAACATCCGAGTGGATTAATTAGTGGCAGACTGCCGCGCTTAAAAATACCCGATCAAAGAACAACGACTGATAAGGGTGCGGGTAAATTTAACCCCAAAAATACTTCACTTAGCCCGAATAAAGTCCCCAGCCTAGATATAACTATCGACGATGTCAGTTGGACTAAGGCTCAGCTGGGCTCTGTGAAAATTAAATCGCGTACATCACAAGATGTACTGATGCTTAACTCATTACAAGTCAATAATCCTCAAGGGAATTCCGTTATTACGGGTCAGTGGTCAGGTAAAACATCAAGCAACCCAGAGCAAAGCAACATTAATCTCGATGTCAATATTCGAGATGCTGGGCAAATCATTTCTAGGTGGAGTAATTCTAAGATTGTTGAAGGCGGCTCTGGCAAACTCACAGCAAAGTTAGCCTGGTCTAGCCCGCTATTCTCCCCCGCCTACGATACCCTCTCGGGAGATGTCAACCTTGAGCTAGCTCAAGGGCGTCTATTAGAGGTAAATAGTGATGGGGCTAAACTTTTAGATGTTTTGAGTCTACAAAGCCTCTTTCGATTTGCCACGCTTGACCTCAAAGGCAGCCTTGGAAATTTAGCTACCAAGGGAACCCCTTTCAATTCAATTTCCGGCAACTTTGAAATTGCCCAAGGTATTGCTCAAACCAAAAAATTCACCATGATCTTAGATCAAGCTCGTGTCGCAATGGTAGGGCAAATTAATATTCCCGAAGAAACTCAAGACTTGCGAATCACGATCTTCCCAACTATTGATGCGACAGCAGGATCTTTAGCGGCATTTGCGATCAACCCGATTGTGGGTTTAGGTGCAATATTGGGCCAATACCTGATCACCAACCAAATTAACCGCACGATGCAAACCGATTATTTAGTGCAAGGGTCTTGGAATAACCCCGAGGTAATTCCGCTCAATCAGATGGGCCAACCACTTGATTCCAAAACAATGGAGACTATTCGCACAAAGAACCTGCTGAAAGAGCAAGAGAAACCCAGTTTGCCAGCTGTGCCACCTAAGGGACCCATTCTCAATCTACTAAAACCAAATCAGCACTTAGGCTAAACATGGATACAACTGTGGGGACCAATGAACTGCGAGTTGCATCGATACAAATGGTATCGACTCCCAATCTTGCTGAAAATCTAGAGACTGCTGAAGGCTTGATAAAGAATGCGGCAGCCCAAGGGGCTCGCCTTGTAGTTTTGCCAGAATATTTCTGCTTAATGGGGCTAAAAGATACCGATAAAGTCAATCTTCGCGAGCAAGCTGGATCAGGCCCCATGCAAGAACGCCTAGCAACTCTTGCTCAAGATCATCAGATTTATTTAGTGGCTGGCACCATCCCTCTAGTAGCCAAAGACGTAACTAAGGTACTAAACACTACAGTGGTATTTAATCCCCAAGGTGAACAAATTGCTCGGTACGACAAAATTCACTTATTTGGTTTTCAGACTAATACTGAACGCTATGAGGAGTCAGAAACGATTGAGGCTGGTAATCTTCCCAGTCAATTTTCGATTACTGCCAATGGCCTTCAGTGGACCTTCGGCTTAAGTATTTGCTATGACATACGCTTTCCAGAGCTCTATCGAGCGCTTGGAGAAATTGATTGTCACATCGTTCCAGCAGCCTTTACCTACACAACTGGTAAGGATCATTGGGAGGTTCTGCTTCGCGCCCGTGCCATTGAAAATCAATGCTACGTCCTTTCCTCAGCGCAAGGCGGAAATCATCTGAATCAGCGGCGTACCTGGGGCAATAGCATGCTGATTGACCCCTGGGGTGAGGTTTTAGCCAAGCTTCCAGAGGGTGCGGGATTAATCACAGGTACTCTCAGCAAAGATAAATTAAAAGAGGTACGCTCTAAGTTACCTGCTTTAAAACATCGCAAGCTATAACTTAAGAAAGTTCTTCTCGATCCAAATGAAAGCGCCAGAAGCATTATTTCCCACTAATTGGACTCAGCCAAAAAAACAAGCCGACCTTCTGAAGTTAGCTAAATCGATTTTGCTTGAACCGACAGGATTATCAGAGCAAGATTTACATCGTACATTTGGCAATATGTTTACGCATCAATTAGATGATGCTGATCTTTATTTTCAACATACTCGCAGTGAAAGCTGGAGTCTTGAAGAAGGTATTGTGAAATCAGGTAGCTTCAATATTGACCAAGGTGTTGGCGTACGCGCGATCTATGGCGATAAAACCGCATTTGCTTATTCAGATGAAATTAATCTCGAAGCCTTAAATAAGGCAGCCCACTCAACCCGAGTTATTGGCCCTAAAGGTGGCAAACAGGCTATCGCTACCAAGGCCTTTCACCCGAGTTCAAAGCAGCTTTACTCAGACCTAAATCCCCTAGACTCCCTTGCGCCACAAGAAAAAATTGCCTTACTTGAAGGCATTGAGCGTCGGGCTAAAGCGCGTGACCCTCGTGTCATTCAGGTGATGGCTAGCTTAGCTGGAGAGTTTGATGTTGTCATGGTAGTGAGAGCCGATGGCTTATTGGCTGCTGATGTTCGCCCCTTAGTTCGGGTATCTGTTCATGTCATCGCAGAACAGAATGGTCGCCGCGAATCAGGATCCTCAGGTGGTGGCGCACGTCATGACTACCACTATTTCAGTACAGACCTAATTAATCAGTATGTTGATGAGGCAGTCGATAGTGCATTAGTAAATCTAGACTCACGTCCTGCACCAGCCGGACCGATGACAGTAGTCATGGGTCCTGGATGGCCAGGAGTTTTACTGCATGAAGCAGTTGGTCATGGACTTGAGGGTGACTTTAATCGTAAGGGCTCTTCTGCATTTGCAGGGTGTATAGGTCAACGCGTTGCCGCTAAAGGTGTGACCGTAGTTGATGATGGGACGCTATCTGGTCGCCGCGGATCTTTAAGCATCGATGATGAAGGCACCCCAACGCAATGCACGACGCTGATTGAAGATGGAATTCTAAAAGGCTATATTCAGGATAGTTTGAATGCCCGCCTGATGAATATGCCGCTTACTGGCAATGGTCGCCGTGAAAGCTTTGCCTCACTGCCCATGCCACGCATGACTAATACCTATATGCTGGCTGGCAAAGATGATCCACAGGAAATCGTAGCCAGCATTAAACGTGGCCTCTACGCTGTGAATTTTGGCGGCGGTCAGGTTGATATTACTAGCGGTAAATTTGTTTTCTCAGCCTCAGAGGCTTACTGGGTTGAGAACGGTAAAATCCAATATCCCGTTAAAGGCGCTACCATTATTGGCAGCGGGCCAGAGTCCTTAAAGCAGGTCTCTATGATCGGAAATGACCTGAAATTAGATGGTGGGATTGGGGTATGTGGCAAAGAGGGCCAAAGCGTTCCTGTCGGCGTTGGACAGCCCACCTTACGCATTGATAGCCTAACTGTCGGCGGAACCGCTTAATACGGCTTAAAATAGCTATATGAGCCAACAAAACACCAACCCCGCTAACTGGTATGCCGCCGTTGATAAGACGTCGGATACGGACGATCAACGTATTCACAATATTACGGTTCTGCCCCCACCAGAACATTTAATCCGCTTTTTTCCGATTTCTGGAACCCCAACAGAAGCGTTGATTAGTAAAACACGTAAGAAGATACGCGACATTATTCATGGTAAAGATGACCGCCTTCTAGTCATTATTGGGCCATGCTCGATTCATGATCCAGGCGCAGCAGTTGAGTACTGCCAAAGATTACTCGCCGAGCGTGAGCGCTTCTCAGGCGAACTTGAAATTGTGATGCGTGTTTATTTCGAAAAGCCTCGTACTACCGTTGGTTGGAAAGGTCTTATTAATGACCCCTACTTAGATGAGAGCTATCGCATCGAAGAAGGTCTGCGTATTGCCCGTCAAGTCTTGATAGAAATTAATCGTCTAGGTATGCCTGCTGGTAGCGAATTCCTTGATGTCATCTCGCCGCAATACATTGCCGACTTGATCTCATGGGGCGCTATTGGGGCACGTACAACAGAGAGTCAAGTTCACCGTGAGCTTGCTTCAGGATTATCTGCACCTATTGGCTTTAAGAATGGTACTGATGGCAATATCAAAATTGCGACCGATGCGATTCAAGCAGCAAGTCGACCACATCATTTCTTATCTGTTCATAAGAATGGTCAGGTATCGATTGTGGAGACCAAGGGCAATAAAGATTGTCATGTGATTTTGCGTGGTGGCAAAGAGCCCAACTATGAGGCTTTATATGTACAAGAAGCATGCTCTGAACTTGTTTCTGCCAAGCTTCCCGGGAGTTTGATGGTGGATCTCTCGCACGCTAATTCCAGCAAGAAACACGAGCGTCAAATTGTTGTAGCTGAAAATATTGCTGAACAAATTGAATCGGGATCACGTCAAATTTTTGGCGTCATGATTGAGAGTCACCTCAATGATGGCGCCCAAAAATTCTCACCAGGCAAAGATGATCCCGCCAAATTAGAGTACGGAAAAAGTATTACGGATGCCTGTATCAATTGGGAAGATTCGGTCAACGTATTGCAGCGATTAGCATTGGCAGTGAAAAACCGCAGAAAATCAAAGAAATAAACTGCAGGGAAATACGTGCAGTTTTGCATTCCTAAAAGAGACTATGATTACTTAGTCTCTTTTTTTTCGTGGGCCCAAAGTACGTCATGACCACCATCGGCTCGATTCAGCACCCGCGCTAAAACAAATAGCAAATCTGATAAACGATTCACGTACTGACGAGGAGCATCGTATAAAGGCTCGACCCAACCTAACCGGACAATTGATCGTTCAGCACGTCGACAGACAGTACGACATACATGTGCCTGAGCGGCAGCACGAGTTCCACCAGGAAGAATGAATTCAGTCAGCGGCGGCAACGTCGCATTGTATTTTTCCAACCAAACATCTAGCTGGGCTACATGCTCTGGCTTGAGCAAGGTGTAGTTTGGAATACAAAGCTCTCCACCCAAATCAAACAAATCATGCTGCACTTGCAAAAAAAGGGTCTGAAGCTCTTTTGCAATGCTCTGTGGGATCGATTCAGTCATTAAAACCCCGATTTCAGAGTTCAACTCATCCACATCGCCCATGGCGCAAATGCGCAAATGATCCTTTTCCACTCGACTGCCATCGCCAAGTCCGGTCATACCCGCATCGCCAGTTCTAGTGGCTATTTTTGAAAGTCTATTTCCCATGAAACTAATTATAGGTAAATGGCTAAAATGATTCTTATGAATATGGTGACCCCACCCCCAGATATCGCGGTAATTGCCGCCCTCCAATCCAAATTGGTTTCGGCCTTGCGCCCCATCCTTCCTGAGCATGCCTTGCTATGGGAGCCCGAAGACACCATTCCCTATGAATGTGATGGCCTTGCAGCCTTTCGGCGCATGCCATTAGCAGTTGCCCTGCCGGAAACAGAAGAACAGGTTGCCCAGATTCTGAAGGCTTGCTTTGAGATGCAAATCCCTGTTGTACCAAGGGGATCAGGTACTGGCTTGTCAGGTGGTGCAATGCCAATTTCTCAAGGCCTGGTACTTTCTCTAGCAAAACTCAAAAAAATTGTCAGTATTGACCCATTTACCCGTACTGCGGTCGTGCAACCGGGCGTTCGAAATTTAGCTATTTCTGAAGCAGTTGCGCATCTCGGTCTTTACTATGCACCAGATCCTTCATCACAAATTGCCTGCTCTATTGGTGGCAACGTCAACGAAAACTCTGGCGGAGTGCATTGCCTTAAATATGGACTCACGCTTCATAACGTTTTGCGAGTCCGTGGCATTTTGATGAATGGTGAGATTGTCGAATTTGGCAGCTTAGCTCCAGATTCTCCTGGCTTAGATCTACTTGCAATTGTTATGGGTAGTGAGGGCATGCTTGCTGTCATTACTGAAGTGACTGTGAAATTGGTTGCCAAACCCAAACTAGCGCGGGTAATCATGGCTAGTTTTGATGACATTGAAAAAGGTGGCAATGCTGTTGCTGCCATCATTGCTGCCGGCATTATTCCTGCGGGCCTCGAGATGATGGATAAAGCCACTACTCGCGCTGTTGAGGAATTTGTCCACGCAGGCTATGACCTAGAGGCTGAGGCAATCTTGCTCTGTGAATCCGATGGCACACCAGAAGAGGTAGCCGAAGAGATTGAACGTATGACTAAAGTATTAGAGCTAGCAGGGGCTAGTGGTATTCAGATTTCTCAAAATGAATCTGAGCGCCTCAAGTTTTGGAGTGGTCGCAAGAATGCATTTCCTGCAGCAGGACGCTTAGCGCCAGATTACTATTGCATGGATGGCACTATTCCTCGCAGAAATATTGCCACGCTTCTTAAACGCATCCAAGGGATGGAGAAGAAATATGGTCTCACCTGCTTGAATGTGTTTCATGCGGGTGATGGCAATATGCACCCGCTCATTTTATTTAACGGTGCAGACCAAGACGAGTGGCATCGTGCCGAAGACTTTGGTACAGAAATTTTAGAAGCTTGCGTTGAACTTGATGGCACTATTACTGGAGAGCATGGTGTTGGCATCGAAAAGATCAACTCCATGTGCGTGCAATTTGGCGAAGGTGAACGCGAATCTTTCTGGGGCGTGAAGAGCGCTTTTGATCCGCAAAAATTACTTAATCCGGATAAAGCAATTCCTACACTCAATCGTTGCGCTGAATATGGTCGCATGCGTATTAGTGGTGGTAAGTTGCCTCACCCAGAATTGGAGCGCTTTTAATGACCGCCTCCAATTCGAGCATTGAAGCATTTCGAGAGCAGATTCTGAGTGCTGCGAAGGCCAATACCCCACTCTCGATTGAGGGTGGCGGCAGTAAGGCTTGGTATGGCAACTCCAATAACTTTGCCAAACTCAATACCCGCTCTTATTCTGGAATCCTAGAATACCAACCAGAAGAATTGGTGATTACTGCTTGCGCTGGCACTCCTTTAAAAGAAATAGAAGCAGCGCTCCTTGAAAAAAACCAAGTGCTTGCTTTTGAACCGCCTCATTTTGGTGAGCAAGCTACCTTTGGTGGTGTTATTGGTGCAGGCTTAGCGGGGCCAGGGCGGATCAGCGCTGGCAATCTGCGCGATTTTGTTTTGGGCGCACGCATGATGGATGGTAAGGGGCAAGACTTATCTTTTGGTGGCAAGGTCATGAAAAACGTTGCTGGCTATGACGTCTCACGTTTAATGCCAGGATCTATGGGTACCTTCTCCTTACTCCTAGAGGCGTCCGTCAAAGTATTACCAAAGCCTGCCGCAACAGCAACATTACGTTGTCAGATCTCCCAAGAAAAAGCCTTGCGGGTTCTCAATGAATGGGCTGGCCAACCCCTCCCCTTATCTGCAAGCTGTTGGATTGGCAAGCCGGGCCATGACGGTGAGCTTACTATTCGCCTTGCGGGAGCAGTTGCAGCAGTTAAAGCTGCCATTCCCTTCATGAACTCGGCTATTGATGCAGTTGAATTTGACCCTGCAGTTGCAAAAGAATTTTGGGATGATTTACGTGAGCAGCGCTTAGCAGCATTCACCAATTTGCATAGTAGTGACACACTCTATCGCCTATCTCTTCCAGCCGCTTGTGGTCCCCTTGTCATTGACAACACAGTCGGTGACATTGTTTTGGAGTGGCATGGCCAGCAGCGCTGGATTAAAGCACCTGCTAATGAATCAACATTTTCTGCCATCAAGCAGATTGCTCAAACCCACGGGGGGCATGCAACTCGCTTCAAACAAGGCTCTGAAGTTGATGTGACCAATCAACGCTTCACACTACTGAGCGAACAAGTGCACTCAGCCGCTCTAGAAGCTGTTCAAGCACGCTTAAGAGCCTCCTTCGATCCGGCAGGCGTATTTGCCACTAAACGTCTACCGTAAGTCATCACATGCAAACTCAACTCGCCCCCCAATTCGCCAACACTCCTGAAGGTATTGAAGCTGCCAAAATTCTCGGTAAATGTGTGCACTGTGGTTTTTGTACTGCCACTTGTCCAACCTATCAACTGCTTGGCGATGAACTCGATGGTCCCCGCGGACGCATCTACCTCATCAAACAAATGGCCGAAGGTCAAGCGCCCACCGAAAAAACCCGTTTGCATTTAGATCGATGTCTTACCTGCCGTAATTGTGAAAGCACGTGCCCTAGTGGCGTCCAGTATGGCAACTTAGTCGATATCGGCCGTAAATGGGCAGAAGAAAATACCCCTACTCGCCCTGTTGGACAACGCCTAACTCGTTGGGCTCTCACCGAAGGCCTCACGAGCCCAAAGCTATTTAATACAGCAATGACTCTTGGACGCCTGGTGCGACCACTCATGCCTAGCGGTATACAGCGCAAGATTCCTGAAATTAAAAATAAGGCGCTAGCGAGCAATACTGATCCTTATGCTAGACCGAGTACTTCGCATACTCGCAAGATGTTGATTCTTGAAGGTTGTGTTCAGCCCGGCATGTTGCCTAATATTAATTCTGCAACAACTAGAGTGCTAGATGCACTAAAGATCCAACTCATCAGCGCCTCTAATGCCACTTGCTGTGGTGCGTTACGGTATCACTTAAATGATCAAGTTGGAGGCTTGGATAACGCCAAGCAAAACATTGATGCCTGGTGGCCCCTTGTAGAGCAAGGTGTGGAAGCAATCGTGATGACTGCCTCCGGTTGTGGTGTCATGGTGAAGGATTACGGACATCTATTTGCAAATGATCTGAAATATGCTGCCAAAGCAAAAAAGATTTCCGAGCTCACGAAAGATATCTCTGAAATTCTGCCAAACCTTGAAGAACAATTACTTGAATTAGTTGGCTCAGATCCAAAACCAGGCGTGGTGTATCACCCACCCTGCACTTTGCAACATGGCCAACAGATTAGAGGCAAGGTAGAAGGTCTTCTAACTTCTATAGGGATTGGAGTGCGCCTATGCGCAGATAGTCACTTGTGCTGTGGCTCTGCGGGAACCTATTCGGTAACTCAACCAGAACTGTCCGAACAATTACGCCAGAACAAATTGGCCCATCTCAATGCGGCCTGTGAAGAATCAGGCGCCCAAGTCATTGTTTCTGGAAATATTGGCTGTATTACCCATCTTCAACAAGAGAGTAATCCAGTTTTACATTGGATCGAAATTGTCGATCAACTCATTACCAATCAACGTAGCGCTAAATAATGGCCCAAATTACCACCAACCTCATGTTGGTAAAGCAGCGGCTCGAACTCGCTGCGCTGGCGGCAAAGCGTGAGCCAGAAGACATCCGACTACTTGCAGTCAGCAAAACTTTTCCAGCAAGCGATATTGAAGAAGCAATGCATGCTGGTCAAACTGCTTTTGGTGAAAATTATGTACAAGAAGGTGTCGAGAAAATTGAGCAACTTACCAAATTAAGGCCCTGGCTTGAGTGGCATTTTATTGGCCCATTGCAAAGCAATAAGACCAAAGAGGTGGCAGCGCATTTTGATTGGGTTCACAGTATTGATCGACTCAAAATTGCCGAACGCCTCTCTAGCCAGCGCGCACAGTTTCCTGAGTTGGGAGAGCTTCAAGTTTGCGTTCAAATCAATGTCAGCCAGGAAGAAAGCAAAAGTGGTATTGCTTTAGCAGAAGTAGATGCGCTATGTGATGCAGTCTCAAAACTACCCAATATTGTGCTCAGAGGCCTCATGGCTATTCCAGCACCCAGTAGTGATATCGACGAGCAGCGACAAGCGTTTGCAGCCATTCGAGATTGCTTTACTAGTATCAAAGCAAAGCATTCCCATGATCTTCAATATGATTTTTTTGATACGCTCTCAATGGGAATGTCAGAGGATATGGAAGCTGCGATCGCCGAGGGAAGCACAATGGTCAGAATAGGAAGCGCTATTTTTGGGAAGCGCGATAAGATAAAGCTATGAAAACATCACACATTAACCAAAATGCTCACATCACCTTTATTGGCGGTGGCAATATGGGGCGCGCCTTAATCAGTGGATTACTAGCCAATAGCTTTGAGGCAAATCAGATATCAGTTGTAGAGTCTAATGCTAGTACTGGCTTGAAATTACATGAAGATTTTGGCGTGCAAATTATTGGTGCTCTAGACCAAATTGCATTTGATTTTTCTAAGAACAATGTAGTGGTGATGGCTATTAAGCCGCAAGACTTCAACACAGTGGCAAAAGCTTTAAGCACTAAACTGAAACACGCTACCGCTCCAGGCCCCTTAATTTTGAGTATTGCTGCTGGCATACGCCTTAAAGATATGAGTCGCTGGCTAAATCATGAGCGCTGTGTCCGTGCTATGCCCAATACCCCAGCCCTCATTGGCAAAGGTATTACGGGCTTATTTGCCGATACTGCAGTGAATGAAAATGATCGGACGCTGGCACAAACTATTTGCAGTGCTGTGGGTCAAGCAGTTTGGGTGCAAGAAGAAAAATTGATGGATGCCGTAACTGCATTGTCAGGAAGCGGTCCTGCCTATGTCTTTGCTTTTTTGGAAGCCATGCAATCGAGTGGAGAGAAGTTAGGTCTTGATGCTGATACTGCACGTAAACTGGCCTATGCAACTCTAGAGGGAGCTACTCAGCTTGCTCATAATTCAGATGAACACGCAGGTGTACTTCGTGAACGTGTCACCTCAAAAGGTGGTACCACGGCTGCAGCTCTGGATGTTCTCAAACAGCTTGATTGGCACGGTACTCTTGAAAAGGCAATTGATGCTGCCAACCAACGAGGCAAGACAATGGGTGACGAGCTGGGAAAAAGTTAACGAGAAATTGAGTTAAACCCTAAGCCCAGCAAGATTCCTAGAAACAGAAAACCGCCCAGCCAGTTATTGTGGCGAAAGGCTTTAAAACAGTCATCGCGCTTTCTAGTAGATACGAGTGTGAGATGGTAAATCGCACAAATCAGCGCTAACACCCAGCCAACCCAATACCAATTACTCAGATTTGAAAGTTGTGCGA
>JBFZCO010000133.1:0-22893 GCA_041307885.1 Burkholderiales bacterium
GCCTATAACGTCTATCTCTCAATTCAGGCGGAATAAGGCAGATTTATCTATAGGGCCTTAAAATAGTCTTTTACTTAGCTAAAGGACTGTTTTTTATGAAGACAACTCTGCTTCAACTAAGCCTAACCCTATTTGCAACTTTTGGGCTGTTATCTACAGTTTTTGCGGCACCTAATTTGGCTAATGGCAAGAAAATAGACCAAGAGAAGTGTTACGCCTGCCATGCTAAAAAGACAGGCTTTGGAAATGGGGACATGATTTATACGCGTTCAGATAGCAAGGTCAAGGACCTTGCTAGATTAAAATCTATGGTTGCAATGTGCAATAGCGAATTGCGATTAGATCTTTTTCCTGAAGATGAGGCAGATGTTACTGCCTACTTAAATAAACAGTTTTATAAATTTAAACCTTAATTAATCTTTAGAATTTTTCGTATATGGATGCAGTAGATATTTCCTTAATCGGTAGGTCTGTTTTATGGGCTACTTTTGCTATTACATTTGTACTGGGTGCTGTAATGCAAAAAACAGGCTTCTGTAGTATGGGTGCTGTGTCTGATATTTTCATCATGTCAAGCTGGGATAGATTGCGCCAGTGGTTTTTGGCGATCGGTGTAGCAATTATTGGTTTTGCGCTGATGTCTTATTTTGGGTGGATCGACCCACTCAAAAGTATCTATACCAGTAACAGGCTTTTATGGTTATCAACCGTTGTTGGGAGCGTGCTATTTGGTTTTGGCATGGTGCTTTCCTCTGGTTGCGGTAGCAAGACTTTAGTCCGCATTGGCACTGGAAATCTCAAATCCATCATTGTCTTTATTGTTCTTGGCTTAACTGCCTATATGACAATGCGAGGTGTTCTTGGTGTAATGCGAGTAAATACCTTAGACACAGTTTTTATTACCTTTAGTACACCACAAGATCTTCCCAGTATTTTGAGCTCAAGTACAGGTATCGCAAGAACGGTTTTGCACCTTGTCCTAGGCTTGATCATTGGCTTTGCATTCATTGCCTATGCTCTAGCGAGTAAGGCCTTTTGGACCTCTGAAAATCTATTGGCGGGCATTTTGGTTGGTCTTGCTATTTGCGCTATTTGGTGGGTATCTGGAAGTTTGGGCCATCTAGCAGAAGATCCTAATACTTTAGAGGAAGTATTTCTGGTTACCAACTCAGGTCGAATGGAAAGCCTTTCATTTGTGGCTCCATATGCTTTCTCACTTGACTGGTTGATGTTCTACAGCGATACATCTAAAGTCTTGACGGTTGGTATTGTTGCTGTAGCCGGAATGATTCTTGGATCAGCTGTAGTTGCACTTTTAACTAAAACATTTCGCTGGGAAAGCTTTCGTAATGCTGAAGATACCGCCAATCACCTTATCGGTGCTAGTTTGATGGGTTTTGGTGGTGTTACTGCCTTAGGTTGTACTGTTGGACAGGGGCTTAGCGGGATTTCTACTTTAGCAGTTGGTTCTTTTTTAGCTTTGCCTGGATTTATTTTAGGTGCGTACGTTGGTCTGCGCTATTTGCAGATTCGACTAGCTCCAAATCCATGTAATTAATATTTATTTTTTTATGGGAATACTATGCAAATTGATTGGATAGCCTTCACACCTGGCCCCGCCTTTCTAGGCGGCATTATCTTAGGCATTGCGGCCGCTTTATATTTTCTTTTACATGGACGCATATTAGGTATCAGCGGAATCGTATCTGGCCTATTAAGTCCAAAAAAAGGGGATTGGGCTTGGAGAGTCGTCTTATTACTTGGTATTTTGAGTGCTCCATTATTAGCTGCTCTTATTTTTGGTTTACATACTGCAACAGTCATTGACGCTGACTGGTTCGCAATTGTCATAGCCGGTCTCCTGGTTGGTTTTGGGGCTCACTATGGTTCTGGATGCACAAGTGGTCATGGTATTTGTGGTCTATCTAGGCTATCGCCCAGATCTTTAGTGGCAACATTTTCTTTTATGTCGGCAGGTTTTATTACGGTGTATGTTATTCGTCACCTTTTAGGAGTCTAGTCAATGCAAAAACAGATGAGCGTTATTAGTGAATATTGCATTGGGGTTCTATTTGGTTTTGGCCTAATAATTTCTGGCATGAGTAATCCGCAAAAGGTCCTTAATTTTTTGGATTTAACAGGAAATTGGGATCCATCATTAATCTTTGTGATGGGTGGAGCTGTAATTGTTGGCTTAGGTGGCTTTTACTTGGCTGCAAAGCGAACTGAAACCTTTTTTGGCGGAGTTTTTCATAGGCCCACCCGAAGTGATATCTCACGGCCTTTAGTAATCGGCAGTTTAATTTTTGGAGTGGGTTGGGGGATAGCAGGCTTTTGTCCTGGCCCAGCAATCGTTGCCTTAGGCGCGGGCCATCTAAAAGCCTTTGTCTTTGTTATCGCAATGCTTGTAGGTATGAATATCTCTAGTCGATTGGTTAATCACTCTAAATAGCTGACTGATTTAGAATATCGATACCTAGTTCACCTATTAGAGATTTAAATGAGCCTTCCTCTTTCTTGCCACACTACTCAATTTGCTACGCTTGGTCAAATTGGTCCATCCCATTTAGCTGAAATTGCTAATTTGGGCTATAAAAGTGTGATCAATAACCGCCCAGATTTTGAAGGTGGCCCCGATCAGCCGACTAATGAAGTAATTGCAGCTGAAGCAGAGCGCCTTGGTCTTCATTATGCTTATTTACCGGTCATTCCTGGGGCATTTACCCACGAACAGGTCCTGGAGATGGCTCGGCTCTTAAAAACTCTCCCTGGTCCAGTATTGGCTTTTTGCCGCTCCGGCGCACGCTCCACCAATCTTTATCAAATGGCTTTACAGGTTCCTTGATTGCTTTGAGGTTCTCCGATGCGCATTGAAGTTCCCCAAGAAAAGGCTTTAGTGCATGAAATGATCATGCCAATTCGTTGGGGGGATATGGATGCATATGGTCACGTCAACAACACTGTGTACTTTCGTTACATGGAACAAGCTAGGGTTGAGTGGATTACCTCTCTTGGATATAAGGTTGCTCCCGGATCAGAGTCAATGCTGATGATGAATGGGTTTTGCAATTTTTATCAACAACTTAGTTATCCTGGCGAGTTAGTTCTAAAAACTTTTATTGGCAATATTGGACGATCCAGTCTTGATGTCTTTACTTCAATGGCTCTCTCTACATCACCAAATATTGAAGCTGCAGTGGGTGGGGCCACCATGGTATGGGTAGATCTTAATACTGGCAAATCATCTCCATGGCCAGAGCATGTGCTTAGTAAATTACGCTAGAGGGTGATTTGCAAAATAGTAATCCTCTTATTCTGTCTGTAGCTGAACTCCATAACGCAATAAATGGATTTGATGCCATTATTGATGTTCGATCTCCAGCGGAGTTTGCTTTAGACCACATTCCAGGCGCCATTAACTTACCTGTTCTTAGCAATGAGGAGCGCATCGAGATTGGCACTCTTTACAAACAGGTTTCCCCTTTTGCAGCTAAGAAATTAGGCGCAGCTCATGTTTCACGCAATATTGCACTCCATCTAGAAACTGTCCTCATTGATTTTCCAAGAGAATGGCGCCCATTAATATATTGCTGGCGCGGTGGTGAGCGAAGTGGTGCATTCACGCACATCCTCAATCGCATTGGTTGGAAAGCGATGCAACTAGAGCATGGCTACCAGGGCTTTAGGCGTATTGTGATTGATGATCTAGACGCGGCTGCAAAAAAATTCCAGTTTCAAGTAATTTGCGGCATGACTGGTAGCGGTAAAACACGTGTCTTGAGTGATATACAGTCACTCGGAGCACAAGTTTTAGATTTAGAGGGGTTGGCAATACATCGAGGCTCAGTTCTAGGGAATGAGCCTAATGTTGATCAGCCCTCTCAAAAAGGATTTGAAACTAATCTGTGGCATGCATTAAGCAAGCTGAATCCCGAGAAAATTGTTTATGTTGAATCAGAGAGCAAGAAGGTAGGCGGGGTTCATATTCCTGATGCGCTAATGGAGTCTATAAGAGTTGGTAAATGTATTGAGTTGCGCTCGTCTACTGCGACGCGCGTTTCTTGGCTAATCAAGGAATATGACCACTTTTTAAATGATCCAGAGAGCTTCAAGCAAAAACTCAGTTTACTTACTGCTCGTTATGGCAAGCTGCAAATAGAGAAATGGCATGAAGATATTGATCAGGGAGAATTTGAAAAATTGGTTGAAGCGCTTTTAGTACTGCACTATGACCCATCTTATCAATCCTCTATAGTTCGAAATTTTCCCAACTATCTAGACGATTTTTACATTGTATTAGAAAGCGATAGTGATGAAGCTTTTGCAAAAGCAGCAAAAGACATCATCTCTAAAGTTGGTGTCTAGCTAAAAGCCTGAATACCGGTTTGCGCGCGACCTAAGATTAATGCATGAATATCATGCGTGCCTTCATAAGTATTTACAACCTCTAAATTCATCATATGCCGAACAACACCATACTCATCGGAGATACCGTTGCCACCATGCATATCTCTGGCTAGACGTGCAACATCTAATGCCTTGCCACAAGAATTGCGTTTCATCATAGAGGTAATTTCAGGGGCGGCGATATGCTCATCTTTCATACGACCCAAACGCAAGCATCCTTGCAATGCAAGTGTGATGTCAGTTTGCATATCAGCTAGCTTCTTTTGAATTAACTGATTAGCTGCTAAAGGGCGACCAAACTGCTTGCGATCAAGGGTATATTGGCGTGAGGCATGCCAACACCACTCGGCAGCGCCAAGAACGCCCCAGGCAATGCCATAACGCGCTGAATTGAGACAAGTAAAGGGGCCCTTAAGACCGGTGATTTCAGGGAATTCATTCTCAGACGGAACGAAGACCTCATCCATCACAATTTCTCCAGTGATAGAGGCTCTTAAACCCATTTTTCCGCTGATTTTTGGTGCCGATAAACCCTTCATGCCTTTTTCTAAAATGTAACCTCTAATGAGCCCCTCATCATTTTTTGCCCAAACAACAAAAACATCTGCGATCGGAGAGTTGGAGATCCACATTTTGGAGCCAGTCAAAGAGAAACCGCCGGGTACCTTTTTAGCTCTAGTGATCATGCCACCAGCATCTGAACCATAGTTAGGCTCAGTTAATCCGAAGCAACCGATCCACTCACCAGTAGCAAGCTTGGGTAAGTATTTTTGTTTTTGAGCTTCGCTACCAAATTCATTAATAGGAACCATTACTAATGAAGACTGAACGCTCATCATAGAGCGATAACCAGAATCTACACGCTCAATTTCTCGGGCAATGAGTCCATACGAAACATAGTTTAAATTTGCACCGCCATATTGCTCGGGAATCGTAATACCCAAAAGTCCTAGTTCTCCCATTTCTCTAAAAATAGATGGATCTGTAGACTCATTTCGATAGGCATCATGAATTCTAGGCATTAGACGGCCCTGAGCATACTCAGCTGCTGCATCACGGACCATGCGCTCTTCCTCGGTCAGTTGTAAATCAAGAAGCAGGGGATCTGCCCAATTAAAGCTAGCTTTGCTCATTTGTAATGCCTTCCATTTGCAATTTTTAATTTCTTTCCTGCAGAGATTGCGGAATCCTTATATTCTTTCCATTATCCCTTTTTTTAACCGTTTCTACTGAAGCAACCCCACATTCCTTGAATGTAACTCGTAGCCACCATCGATATTACGACTTGCTGTTAGCAGCATTTGTCGTTGTCTTACTCTGCTCAAATTTTATTGGTGCGGGGAAAGTAGCGCAATTTGACTTGCCGATTTTTGGCAATGTGATTTTTGGCGCTGGCATTCTTTTTTTTCCAGTAGCTTATCTTTTCGGGGATATTTTGACCGAGGTCTATGGCTATGCCTATGACCGTCGTGCTGTGTGGGCTGGATTCGGCGCTTTGGCTTTTGCCGCCATCATGGCGCAAATCACAATTGCTCTTCCTGTAGCTTCTGGTTCTTATATGGCTCAGTATCAGCAGGGAATGGAGCTGGTATTTGGTAATTCATGGCGAGTAGTGATCGCCTCCATGCTGGCCTTTTGGTCCGGGAGCTTCATAAACAGCTATGTACTAGCCAAAATGAAAATTTGGTCTGGAGGCCGTTTTCTTTGGATGCGTACCATTGGTTCTACAGCAGTAGGAGAGCTGATTGACTCTTCAATCTTTTACTTTCTAGCCTTTTATGGAATTTGGTCTACGAATGAGATCATTGCAGTAGCACTGGCTCAATATGTTCTCAAGACTGCCTGGGAGGCTCTTGCAACCCCCTTTACTTACTGGATTATTGCCTATCTCAAGCGTAAGGAGCACGCTGACCATTACGATATTCATACTAATTTCACGCCATTTAGGCTCAAAGTCTAATTTAAGGCTCTTTTGGCGACAAGCCGTTAAAATAGGATTCTTTGCTGGGTAGTGTGCGCAAAACCTATTGAATTTTTATATCAGAAAGTAAGACCCATCCGTGTTGTCAGCATCCAATATCACTATGCAGTTTGGGGCAAAACCCCTATTCGAAAACATATCCGTTAAATTTGGCGGAGGTAATCGCTACGGCTTAATTGGGGCCAATGGTTGCGGTAAGTCTACTTTTATGAAGATTCTGGGCGGTGAGCTCGAGCCTACTAGTGGTAATGTAAGTTTGGATCCTGGCATTCGCTTAGGTAAATTGCGTCAAGATCAGTTTGCCTATGAAGATCAGCGTGTTTTAGACGTTGTCATGATGGGTCATGAGGAGATGTGGAAGGCTGCTGCAGAGCGCGATGCCATCTATGCCAACCCTGATGCTAGTGATGAAGACTATATGCGTGCGGCCGAACTTGAAGGAAAGTACGCAGAGTACGGTGGCTATACCGCTGAAGCAAAAGCAGGCGAATTATTGCTCGGTATTGGCATTCCAATTGAGCAACATGAAGGCCTTATGAGCAATGTTGCGCCAGGTTGGAAATTAAGAGTTCTTCTTGCTCAAGCCCTATTTTCAGATCCAGATGTTTTATTGCTTGATGAGCCAACCAATAACTTAGATATTCATTCGATTCATTGGCTTGAAGATATCCTCAATCAAATTAAGAGCACGATTGTCATCATTTCTCATGATCGCCACTTTCTGAATGAAGTATGTACGCATATGGCAGATATGGACTATGGAACACTGAAGGTGTATCCAGGAAATTACGACTCGTACATGCTGGCATCCGTTCAAGCAAGATCACAACAACTCAGCAATAACGTCAAAGCCAAAGAAAAAATTGCCGAATTGGCTGCTTTCGTTGCACGATTCTCTGCAAATGCATCTAAGGCACGTCAAGCTACTTCACGTCAAAGACAGTTGGAGAAAATAGAAATTGTCGAGGTAAAGCCTTCTTCTCGTCAGAATCCATTTATTCGCTTTGATGCTGAGAAAAAACTCCACAACATGGCTGTTGAGTGCAACGCGCTCACTAAAGCCTATGACCGCACTATCTTTAAGAACTTTAAGATTGGTATTCGTGCTGGCGAAAAGATTGCCATCATTGGGCAAAATGGTGCTGGCAAGACAACGCTCTTAAAAACCATCTTAAGCAAACGCTTTGATGGTATTCCTGCTGATAGTGGTGATGTGAAGTGGGCAGAAAACGCCAACGTGGGTGTGATGCCTCAAGATAATACAGAGATGTTCGCAAAAGACGAATTACTCATGGATTGGATGAATAACTGGCGTAATACAGGCGATGACGATCAAGTGATTCGTGGCACATTAGGCCGTCTACTATTTTCAGGGGATGATATTGGCAAGTCCGTTAAGGTCCTCTCTGGTGGTGAGAAGGGCAGAATGATTTGGGGCAAATTGATGCTTCAAAAATATAACGTTCTTGCAATGGATGAGCCAACCAACCATATGGACATGGAATCCATTGAGAGCTTACAAATTGCACTTGAGAAATTTGATGGAACTTTAATCTTTGTTTCTCATGATCGTGAATTTGTCTCTGCATTAGCCAACCGCATCTTGGAAGTGAAGATGGATGGCACTGTAGTAGATTACTCAGGAAGCTACGAAGAATATTTACGCAGTCAAGCGTTAACGGGCTAACTACCTTCTTTGGCTTGACGCTGGAAGCGCATCGCCGTGCCATCTGCCCGGATGCGTGTCCAAACCGCATCCTTTTCTTCCTGAGAAAAAAACACCCAATTACTCACTTCGCCAAGAGTGCGTCCACAACCTTGGCAAACTTCGTCATATAGCGTAGTGCATACGCCAATACAAGGTGAATCGGATGCATCATCTCCAACAGCAAGTGAATTGGCACCGTCCCCAATAGGTGATTGATTAGCAGAACTCATAGTTGTACTGTAGCCGATTTCAAAGGATTATGTTGCTCAAGCTCATCCACATAGGCAGCTATGCCTTGATGTTCCCGATCTAAAAAATGTTTAACCGCCTTCGAGAATGCTGGATCAGCAATCCAATGTGCTGAATGCAAGGTGGTAGGTAAAAAACCTCTGGCCATCTTATGCTCGCCCTGAGCACCCCCTTCAAAGGTTTTGATGCCTTCTCTTATGCAATATTCTATGGCTTGGTAGTAGGACACCTCAAAATGGAGTAAGGGGATGTATTCAACTGCTCCCCAGTAGCGTCCATAGGCTTGTGATGACCTGGGATCGACTACCAAAAGGGATGAAGCTATCGGTAATCCGTTTTGATGAGCCATTATTAAATGCAGATTTTCTGGCATTTTCTTTGCAATTATTTGGAAAAATGATTCCTTCAAATAGGGGGAAGAGTGGCGCTCTAAATACGTGTTTGCATAGCATCGATAAAAGAATGCCCAATCCTCTGGGGTTGCTGCAGATCCGCTGATATGGCGATATTCCAAATCATGATTTGCTAATTGGGCACGTTCTCGACGAATATTCTTACGTCGCTTCATAGTGAGTGCCGCTAAAAAATCTTCAAAGTTTTTGTAACCCGGGTTACGCCAATGAAATTGCACCGAATCTCGCAACATAAATTGTTGCTCCTCTAGGATTGATAATTCCTGAGTGCTTGGAAATAGAATATGAGCTGAAGATAGATTATTCTGAAGCACAAGGCTTTTAAGACTGGAAAGCAGTAATCCCTGAATTTCACGTGGATCTTGATTTATCGCCACTAGTAATCTTGGTCCTTGAACGGGGGTAAAGGGTATTGCGCTCAGCGCTTTGGGGTAGTACTTCAAACCATTTTGTTCATAAGCCTGAGCCCATGACCAATCAAATACAAACTCACCATATGAATGCTGCTTTAAATACATTGGCATAGCACCAACTATCTTTTTATCGTGGTTTTCTAAAATGAGATGAGCAACTTGCCACCCGGTATTGACACCAACAGATTGTGACGTTTCTAGCGAATCTAGAAAGGCATATTTTAGAAATGGGTTTGTATCAGCAGGGAGGAGCGCATTCCAAGCATTTTCAGAAATCTCGGAAATACTTTGAATAACTTTTGCTTGATAAGCCTCTTGCTTAGACACTATTTGTAATGATTAGCGTTGAATAAGTTCAATTTTATAGCCATCTGGATCGGTAACAAATGCAATGACTGTGTCACCACCCATAACCGGGCCTGCATCGCGGGTCACATTGCCGCCGGAAGCTTTAATCTTTGCACAGGCAATATAGGCATCTGGAACCGCAATAGCAATATGGCCATAAGCAGTGCCTAATTCATAATAGTCAACGCCATGGTTATAGGTCAATTCAATTTCAGCCTGGCCATCAGCATTACCTTTGCCAAATCCAACAAAAGCAAGTGAATATTTTTGTTCAGGACGCTCTGTTGTTCGCAGGATATTCATTCCCAATACTTGGGTGTAAAAATGAATAGAGCGAGTCAAATCGCCGACTCGAAGCATGGTGTGTAGGATCATCATAGGAACAAATATAAAGCCAAATACCGTTTCTTGTTGGATATAAAAAACCCAGGCATGAAGGCCTGGGTTTAAGGAGTGGGGGGGGGTAAGGGCGAAGTCTTATTGAATCTTAGCCTTGGCACGTAATTTTTTCATCATCTCAGAGAACTTGGCTTTTTGCCAATTTTGGTCCGCTGAAATCATTTGAACTAACTGCTCCTTAATCTCCTCCATGCTTGGAGCTTTCATGTCACGTACATCATCAAGCCTGATAATGTGCCAGCCATACTGAGACTTAACCGGTTTATCTGTAGTTTGACCATTTTTTAGCTGAACCATGGCCTTGGAAAATTCGGGAACTAGCGATTGATCGCTAACCCAGCCTAAATCACCACCTTTAGCTGCAGAGCCCGGATCCTTAGATTTTGCTTTTGCAATGTCTGCGAAATTCTTACCAGACTTTAGCTCAACAATAATGGCCTTAGCATCGGATTCTTTTTCAACCAGAATATGTTCTACGTGATACTCCTTCCCAGTGTATTGGGTTTTCACTTGATCGTAGGCAGCCTTTAACTCTGTCTCATCTACACCTTCTCTTTGAACGTAGTCTTCAAAAACGGCAGCTATGAGAATGCCCATTTTAGATTGTTCTAGTTGATCGCGAACAGATTCCTTTTGCGTGATGCCACGATTGTTGGCTTCTTGCAAAATTAATTCGCGTGTTACCAACATTTCTCTGCCTTGGTCTCTAACTTGAGGCGTATCTGGTTGATTTGATTTTTGAATCAACTTATCAAGCTGTACTTTGGGAATAGCCTTACCGTTAACAATAGCGGCATTTTGTGCAAATGCGACTGAAGATAGGGTAATTGCGCTTAAAGCGCTCATAGACAAAAATTTGGTGATAGTTAGCATGTGGATCAATTGATAAGGGTATTAATTAAGCTTTGATTTTAAAGCAAACAGCACTTAAGAACTGCATTCAGCAGGACTAATGGCCTCAATGGTTAGGGCATGTATAGCATTTGGAAAATGGCTGTTGAGGGCAGCATAGATGGCGCGATGGCGCTTAACTAAGTTCATTCCTTCAAACTGAGGGGCTATGATGCGAATTTTGAAATGCCCGCCACCGCTTGCAGCGCCCACATGACCTGCATGCAGATGGCTTTCATCCTCAATTTTGAGATCAACAACATCAAAGGCAGCTTTTAAGTCGGCCTCGAAGAGTCGTATCCGGCCTTGGTTAATTGTCATTCAGCAGGATGCTCCATGTGGCGACTGAGCCATACGCCTTGAAGGATGATAAAGACTAAGAGCAGGCCTGTGCTACCAAAAAGCTTAAAGTTCACCCAAACTTCTTCAGAAAACTCAAATGCAATATAAAGATTTAGAGCACCCATAAAAAAGAAAAATACTGCCCATGCCATGTTGATTTGATGCCATACAGATTTAGCACTATGCTCCTTTAGCGTTACCTGCTTACCCATTAAAACCTGTATCCAGTTTTTATTGAAAAACTGTGCACTAATAAATAGCGCACCAGCAAAAAGCCAATATAAGGCAGTAGGCTTTAGTTGGATAAAAGTCTTGTCATGCAAAAAGATTGTCAGGCTACCAAATACAATAATCATGACAAGGCTTACCCACTGCATTGCATCAATTTTGCGATGGCGATAATAAACCCAGAGTATTTGTCCAATCGTGGCAATCATCGCAACTATAGTTGCCGTGTATATATCGGCAAATTTAAAAGCAATGAAAAAAAGGATGATGGGGAATAGGTCGAATAGAAATTTCATATTGACATTATCCTGTTATTTTAAGATTACTCTGTATCGTGCAATTTAGCATTTTTGGAAGGCTCAAATTGAATAGACGCCGAATTAATGCAATAGCGCAATCCTGTTGGCTGAGGACCATCATCAAAAACATGGCCTAAATGGGCATCGCAATTCGTACAGCGTACCTCTGTGCGAACCATTCCATGGGAAAAGTCCCTAATCTCGGTAATCACTGTATCGCTATCTGGTGCGTTATAGCTTGGCCACCCACATCCAGCATCAAACTTCGTATTTGATTGAAATAAGGGAGTACCACAGCAAATGCAATGATATTGGCCATCATCCCAGTGATCCCAATACTTTCCGCTGAAGGGCGGTTCTGTAGCAGCTTGACGAGTGACGCGATACTGAGTATCGGTCAACATTTCTTGATACTCACGGTCAGTTTTTTTAGGCATTATTGGTCAATTCACTTTAGTCATCGAAAAATTAATCATTAGGAAGAGCAGCTAACAACAACTGGGTTCAGCTCATTTGATGGTGGCAACGCATAGTCATCGTATTGAGGTTGCTCATCATACGGCCTAGTGAGAATTTGCAGAAGCTTAGATACTTCAGAGAAATCATTGTTCTGGGCCTTTTCAATGGCAGTCTGAGCAAGATGATTACGCAAAATATACTTAGGATTGATTTGATTCATAAGCTCCTTCCTTTGTGCATCATCAATTGACTCTACTAAAATTCGACTAAGGTAATCCTCAAACCATTGATCAATCCCATCGCGATCTATAAAGTCATTTCTGAGTTCTATCTCAGAAGGCACCATAGATTTATGTATGTTACCTAGCGCTCGAAAAAATGATGTGTAATCTATTTTGGAATCATGCATTTGCTGAAGTAGTCGCTCAATTAAACTGACATCAGCGTCTTGCTTAGTGAGAAGGCCGAGTTTACGGCGAAACAAGTCTTGCCATTTGTTGGCGTACTCTATTGGAAACTCTTCAAGAGCACTTCGGAGGAGTTCTTGAGCTTCACTTGCAGAGTGGTTTAATTCTATCAGTGGCAACATTGCGCTAGCGAGGCAGGCCATATTCCAATGCATAATCTGCGGTTGTCGATGATAGGCATATCTTCCCGAGTGATCACTGTGATTGCAAATATGATCGATCTCAAAATGACTTAAAAATCCAAAAGGGCCATAGTCAATAGTTAGGCCTAGAGCGCTAATGTTGTCAGTATTTAAAACACCATGACAAAAACCAACGCTTTGCCATTGAGCTACTAGTTGCGCATTCTTATTCGAAATCGTTCTAAATAAATTGAGGTATTGATCTTGATGCTGCGCACATTCTGGGTAGAAGTGGAGGATTAATAGGTCTGCTAATTCTTTTAGACGCACCCAGTTTTGTGTTGCTGCAAAGTGCTCAAAATGACCAATTCGTATGAAGCTTGGTGCAAGACGTGAACATACTGCTGCAGTCTCCATAGTTTCCCTACGAACAGGCTGATTGGAGCCAGTGATGGCTAATGCGCGGCTCGTAGGTATGCCCAAAGCATGCATTGCTTCGCTACAAAGAAACTCCCTAATGGAGGAGCGAAGTACGGCTCTCCCATCACCCATTCTGGAGTATGGCGTTATGCCAGCACCCTTAAGCTGAAGCTCTTGCCCATGAATATCACCCAGCAAGATCGCACGCCCATCACCAAGTTGACCAGCCCAGACACCAAATTGATGGCCACTATAGACAGTTGCAACCGGCTCTGAAAAGCGGGTGCTGTTGACTTCTAATGCATTGCCTGCGAGCATTTGTAGCCATTGGGGATCTTGTGGGAAACCCTTTTCATTTAGCTTAAGACCAATTAGATCAGCGGCACTGGAAGAAAAAGCTACCCAATAGGGGTCCGGCAGTGGAGAGGGTGGGGTATGTGAGCAAACGTCATTACCGCGCATAGTAAATGGCATTTTCGTATTTTATGAGGAATTCCCATCTATCGCAGAACCCTTTAAAATGACCCTATGACAAATAAAGTAACACTCAATCCAGCCACTCAACTAGCCAATCTTGGAGAGGAGCTCAATGTACCCTTTTTGAAACTATTAGGGGTTCGCTGCATCAGCGCCGAGATGGGTAAGGGTGAGATTTTGCTGGCTCTTAAGCCTGAGCATACTAATACTTGGGACGTAGCCCATGGCGGTGTCCTTCTTACTCTCATGGATGTAGCAATGGCTGTAGCTGCACGCTCGGGAGATCCGGATGATCGTAGCGTCGTTACGATTGAAATGAAAAATAATTTTATGCAGGCCGCTAACGGTATTCTAAGAGTGAAAGCAGACACCGTCAGAAGAACTGTCACAATGGCATTTTGTGAGGCTAAGCTTTATAACGATCAGGGTGAGATTTGTTGTATGGCTACAGGCACTTTTAAATATCTCAAACGTTTAGCAACTAAGAACTCAAATGGTGAACGTGTCGTTAACCCAGATTTACGTAAGCGCTAATTCAGTAAAAGCTGCTTATTAAACTGGTAAATTAGATCCTGGTGTGGTGCTAAGGGCGCCTGTTACAACGTCATGCCCAATAGTACCGTTTGCGTCAAAGCGTCTCTCAACCATTTCAAATTGACCATCTTTGCGCACTCGCAATAGCGTACTTGATCGTGTTCCATATGATGGTGTTTTAATAAAAGCTGCTGAGAGGGCCTTTTCCCAATCTTTATTAATTCCAGTGCTGGGCAATTCTTGTGGACTTGCTTCGTGAGTATCAGCAAGCAAGCGTAAATAATGATCTGCATTTTTAAGCTCGCCACTATCCATAGCTAGAGCTTGCGCAAAAGCTGCTACACGATGATTTACCTTAGGCCATGGCGTATCTAACATAGCATTAGATAGGCCATATACACCTGCGCTAAGGGCATTCTTTGGAAAGACTTTTCTGGGGCGAATGGTTTGCCCCATCATCAAGCGATTACTCACCCAATGCATCTCTCCATGATCAGGATCACTTAAATCTGCCATCAGTAGATTAAAACCGTTGTACTGTTCAAATCGTTTAGCATGCTCATCGACAAAAATATCTGGCTTTTGGTCGCCGGCAAGATAGCGTAAAGAAAGTTCGCCACGCGTTCTTGCATCTGGATTTTTTTCGCTTGGCGCTCTCACGTTTGTTAGCGCCGCGAATCGACCGGTCTTTGTGAAGCCCAGCCAGGTACCGGGGCTTCCTAAAACATCAGCACGGTCTCTACCTGCAAGAATATGAGGGTGCTCTGGCCACCAAGAGATAGCCTCAGTATCGCGATCATAGAATTCATCACGATTTGCAGCCACTACCAATGGGTAGTCGGGATGTGATTTCCAAGCAAAAAGAATGAGGCACATTGTATAAACGGGAATTAAATTTCGATTAAAGGGTAGGGTAGTGGATCTATTTTTAACATAGGGCCACTAATACTTCCGAGATGAATGTCGCCTGCTAGCAATGCATCAAGTTTACATTCAGCCTGCAGAATAATCTGATCAGGTGAAAACGCGTCTTGTGCTGCAAGTACTACCATCCCACAAGGCTGATTAGCATCGTTTGAGTGATAAAGCTCAGCGCCAGGCTTGGCTAAATCGGATGCCAACACGGTATTTTCAGTTATGGCAAGCTGAAGACGACGCTTTACTGCTCCGCGATACTGACTGCGTGCAACTATTTCTTGTCCTGGGTAGCACCCCTTTTTAAAATCAATACCAGCTACAGATTCAAAATTGATCATCTGTGGAACGAATTGCTCCTGAGTAACCAAATTAACCCTAGGGATGGCACTCAATACCTCCAATGTATTCCAGAAAAGTAACGCGGATGATTCATCCATGCGTATAGTGGCGCTACCTCTAGGTCTAGCAATCAATGCTCTCTCATAGGATTGGCCGGCATTGACTACCGGCGGGAGTTCAATTGCAAAATCAGTAGCCTGTATAGCGCTAACCAATTGCGTCTTTGAATTCGCATAGGCCCCAAATATTTCAAAGTCATTCGCTGCATCAATCACTTTGACCTTAGAGCGCAGGATATACATTGAGAGTTTCTTTGCGATACCAGCGGCAATATCTTTTGAGATAAATAGTGCAAAACGATCTTCAGATTGATCCGACTGGGGAAATAATCCAAGCCAAGCACTTGCCAAGAGACGTCCTTTAGGATTGCAATAACCCACTAGTCGAACTGCATCGTGACCGTGGGCAGTCTCTCCGGGAAAACTACGATTTAAACCCAATACAGAATTACTTAGCTGACTTTGCAATAGGGTAGCCGCATCTGGGCCTTCAACCAAAATTAAGCCCCATTCCGAAAGGGGGGCCACTCCATGGGAGATAGCATTGGAGGAGGAGAGGTTTTGAGCTGAGTTTGTCATGAGCTTTTATCATAGCTTGATGAGCAAAAACTTTCAGAAAAGACGCCTTTTTGCGGGACCAGGCAAATCTAAACCTTGGTACCGGTATTTAATCTGGATGCTATTGAGTATTGGGCTCTTCTACGCCTTGCTCCTACTATGGCCAGTTGTACCATCTAGTTCAAATGATGCTGTAGCAAAACCAGGGGCTTATAAAGTCAGAATTGCCCCCCAATCGGGAATATCCGCAATATCAAGGCAATTATCAGAGCAAGGAATAGCTAGCAATGCCCTCATTTTGCAAATTGCTGCTAGAGCTCTTTTGGTTTCATCAAAATTAAAGCCTGGAACCTATTTATTTCCAGTCAAAGCGAGTCTTGGTAATATCTTGCTGCAAATGGGGAGGGGTGATCGCGTTCGCGAGAGCATCACGATTATTCCGGGTATGACCATATGGCAACTCAGAAACCTGATAGATAAACACCCTGCATTAATTCATCAAACTAAAGGAATGAGTTCTAAAGAGTTGCTGCAGGCACTTAACCTGAGTTACCCCGGTGATGAAGGTCTCTTTTACCCCGATACTTATATTTTTGATCCAGATGACGCTGATATTGCAATTTATCGACGGGCCTCTCAGGCCATGCAAAAACAGCTTTCGCAAACTTGGGAAGGTCGACCTCAAAATACCCCCTTGAAGAGCCCATATGAATTATTAATACTTGCGTCGATTATTGAGAAGGAAACTGGACGAGGAAGTGATAGATCCATGGTGGCCGCTGTATTTCTCAATAGAATCCATTTGCGGATGCCACTACAGACCGATCCTACTGTAATCTATGGAATTGGGCCTCAATTTGATGGAAATCTGCGAAAAGCCGATCTTCGTAAAGACAGTCCATACAATACTTACATGCGTAAAGGTTTGCCACCAACCCCTATAGCGATGCCAAGTAAGGAATCATTGCTTTCGGCCATTAATCCTGCCCAAAGTGATGCTATTTACTTTGTGGCACGTGGTGATGGGAGCAGTCAGTTTTCTAAAACCTTGAAAGAGCATGAAAGAGCAGTAAATCAATACCAACGCAAACGTAAGCAACCTGTCCAACCTTCTCAGTAACTCACTATGAATTCATTATTTCCAGGTTATTTCATCAGTTTTGAGGGTATTGACGGTGCAGGCAAAAGCACCCATATCGAAGCGTTTAGCAAACTAATGCAAGATCGTTACCCAGAGAAAAAAATAGTGGTGACTAGGGAGCCTGGAGGAACTCAATTAGGCGAGAAATTACGCGCCTTATTGCTTGATGTTCCAATGAATTTAGAAACTGAGGCATTGCTGATGTTTGCAGCTCGTCGCGAACATATCGCTCAAGTGATTGAACCTGCGTTAAAAGCGGGGAATATTGTGATCTCAGACCGCTTTACAGATGCCAGCTTCGCCTATCAAGGTGGCGGTAGAGGTTTGAACATCACAAAGTTAGATGACTTAGAAAAATGGGTGCAGGGTACTTCCGATGGCCGCATATTACAACCTAACCTTACTTTTCTATTTGATTTACCAGGTGAAGTTGCTCAGGCCCGAAGATCTAAGGTAAGAGCACCCGATAAATTTGAGCAAATGGATTTAGTTTTTTTTGAAAAGGTGCGTCAAGAGTATTTGCGTAGAGCTAAAGCAGATCCTCGTCGGTTTCATTTGGTAGACGCTACTCAAACCCCTGAGGTCATATGGTCAGACCTGAAGGAATTTAATATCGAAGTATTAAGATGAGTATCGCTTCATTAAATCAGGCTTCAAAGCAATCAATCGCACCTTGGTTAGACCCAATTTGGTCTGCGATCGATTTTGCGTCACTGCCAAATGCCATCCTGATTCATGGTCAATCAGGTATCGGTAAATTTCAGTTTTCCGTTGAGTTAGCGAAAGCGCTACTATGCGAAAATCAATCTCATGATGCAAAGCCTTGCAATCATTGTGAGGCTTGCCATTGGTTTGCTTCTGCCAACCATCCAGACTTTATTGCGCTTGTTCCTGAGACGCATCGAAAGCTATTGCCACATAGCGAATTCGAGGCTGATAACGACTCCTCCAAAGTATCGAAACAAAGCCAGGCTGATGCTGATGGTGGTGGCGATACTGCTGATAAAAAAGAGAAAAAGATTATCTCAATTGGGGAGACCCGTAGTGCAATTGAAGGCTTATCGATTGGAACTCATCGAGGTGGCCATCGCGTCATTCTGATCTATCCACTAGAGATGCTCCGATCTGATGCGGCAAATACATTGCTCAAATCTTTAGAAGAGCCGCCTGCTAATACGATCTTTATATTGTTAGCAGATCGCCTAGATCGAGTGCTTCCTACTATTCGCTCACGTTGCCGGCTTATTGCAGCCCCAAGACCGGATCGCAAAACTGGTTTGCAATGGTTGGATCAAAAACTTCAAGATATACCTAACTTAAAAAATAGCGCTGCTGATATTGAGGCAATCTATGACGAGCAGGGCGGGGCGCCTTACGCAGTTTTAGAATCATTGATTGCACGACACTACCAAGATGATAAGAACGAACTCACAATTTCTATTCAAGCATCACGTTATATGTTGCAATCCTTGTCACAAGGCAGAAATATTAACTGGCTTGATGCAGCAGAAAAAATTCAAAAGGCTCGTTATTCATTGTTGTTAGCCACGATGCAACGCTGGATTTCAGACCTACAAAGCTTAGCTCAAATGGGAGCGCCACGCTACTACCCAAAGCATGAACCTAATCTTAGACTGCTGGCTGGACAAGTTCGCATGCCCAAGCTGTTACTCCTTTGGAAAGCTCTCATTACCGCTCGTCGTCATGAAGCGCACCCTCTTGCAATCCGAATTCAGCTTGAGGCATTGCTTTCTCAGTACCAACAAGTATTTGAAGACTAAAATGGCAAGTGATGTTTATAGACTCTCATTGCCATCTCGATTTCCCTGAATTCCAATCTCGCTTACCTGAAGTATTGGCCAATATGGCCGCCTCTAAAGTCAGTCATGCATTATGTGTTTCTGTTGATATTCCCGACTACCCAAAGGTTCGTCAGCTAGCAGAGGATCATCCACATCTTTACGCATCTGTTGGAGTGCATCCAGACTACGAGGACACACCTGAGCCTAGTTTTGAGTTTTTAGTAAATGAAGCCAAGCATCCAAAAATTATTGCGATTGGTGAAACAGGGCTAGATTACTATCGGATGGGTGATCGCCCTTATGAGTCGATGGAATGGCAACGAGAACGCTTCAGAACGCATATTAAGGCTGCAATTGCCTCACATAAGCCATTAATCATTCATACACGGTCCGCATCTGAAGACACCTTAAGAATCCTTAAGGAGGAGGGGGCAGACAGTATTGGCGGGGTAATGCACTGCTTTACAGAGAGCACTGAGGTTGCAAGGGCTGCTATGGATATGGGGTTTTTTATCTCATTTTCTGGCATTGTGACCTTTAAAAGCGCCAAGGATCTCCAAGATACCTGCAAATATGTGCCTTTAGATCGTATGCTGATTGAGACAGATTCGCCATATCTAGCACCCACACCTTACCGCGGTAAGACGAATGAGCCAGCTTGGGTCTCTAAAGTGGGTGAATTTATTGCTGACCTCAAAGGCATATCAGTCGATCAGCTTGCAAATACAACGTCAAATAATTTTTTTCAATGTTTTCAGATAAATAGAGCGATATCATGAGAAGTTTATTTAATATTAAAAGCCTCCTTACCTGTATTTGCCTATTAATAGGCAATCTTGCTGTAGCTCAAACGCCTGAGCAGATAGATAGTTTTACTAAAGCCACTAAATTTGATGATGTATCGGAGGTTAAGGTCCTATTACAAGCAGGTGTAAGCCCAAATGTAGTCGACTCTAAGGGTAACCCGATGCTGGTAGTTGCGATACGTGATAAGTCATTGAAAGTAATTGATTTATTACTGAAAAATCCCTCTATAAATCCCAATTTAAGCAATAAATCTGGTGAGACGCCCTTGATGATCGCTTCAATTGAGGGTGAACTAGGCGTTGTTAAGACATTGGTTTTAGAAAAGAAGGTTGATGTTAATAAAACGGGTTGGACTCCACTTCATTACGCTTGCTCATCGGGCAGGCTAGAGGTTGCTGAGTTTCTGGTTGCAAATGGAGCAAAGGTGAATGCATTAAGTCCTAGCGAAACAACGCCCTTAATGATGGCTGTTAGCTCCGGCAATGATCGGTTAATTAAGTATTTACTGGATAACGGAGCTGACCTTGCTATGCGCAACCATGAGGGCTTTTCAGCAATTGATGTTGCGGACCTTTTTAGCAGAAATGAGATTCGAGATGGCTTGAAATCTCGTTGGATGAAGCTTTATAAACAGCCATATCCAGGCGGCCCAAAGAAGACTCCTACCTAATTGCTATATTTATTTACTGCGTATAATCATTATTATGTCAAATAAGAAATGAACTACCTCATCACAACAAAATGACGAATATAGATTCTCTGATTGATAAGCTACCAGAGCTAAGCTCCCTTCCAAGTCTTGGCTCACTTATTTCTGAAATTAATGCAGACATGGGTAATAGTGAGGTCTGGCTACTAGTCGTCGTAGCATGCCTTCTTCTAACCTTCCATGGCCTCGCAGTATTGATTATTGCAAGCGCCTTCCACTGGTTAGATCAAAAGCTTGAGAATAAACGGGTGTATGGGGCGAATTTCGTCTCTTATTTCATTGCCATTTTATTAATCATAGGCAGCCACTTATTTGAAATCATTGCCTGGTCCTATATTTGTGTAGTCCTACAGGTTTTCCCAACCAATCCACAGACTTTTTACTTTGCTGGTGAAATGTATACGACAGTTGGTTTTGGCAGCTACAAGCTATCTGAACAATGGCGAATATTACCAATCATCATCTCGTTTTCAGGCATCTTTGCCGTTTCAATGTCAGGAGCTGCTCTGTACACAATGATGGGGGCGTTAATTGCTAAAAATCAAAATCCGAAGTCCGGATCTGGCTTCTAGACTCTTAATTAATGAACTTTGAGCTATCTATGGGCGCCCTTTGCTTAAACACTAGCTCCAATACTCTGCCATTAGACTCAAGCGAGCGCATTCTGCCAGGCAGCCAATCCAAATCTCGCGCAAGCCATATATCTACCTGACGCTTATATTGGCTGCTTTCACGCTGCATTAACGCGTAATGACGATTAACTGATTTACCTAAACTGGGGATATCCTCAGACTCAGATTCACCATAACTTTTAAATTGCCACATTTCCAAAGTATCATAATCAACAACCGGAATACTGCGGATACTTCCTGCTTCATCAATCTTATCGCTACCATTGAGAAGCGAGGCTAGCTGAAACATGAGACTAAATCGATCTTGGGTCCCTGGCATGATGTCCGGCGTATATTCAGGTTTTTGAGAAAAATACATCTTTCCCCCGCCGCTACCGTCCCTATCAAAGCGTGAATATTTTGGTGGTTTATCGCCACGCTGTGTCCAGTAAATCGATGGAGCAATTCCATATGCGTCTACTGAACCGCGAGATTCAAATACAAATGGACCAACAACAGCGTAGGGAATATTGATATAGAGACGGTATTGATTTCCTTCTGTAATCCAATCTAATTTCGCTGTTTGAAGAATTTGTCCATCTAAATAGGCATCAAAGTAGTAGGCCCCAGATTCAGGCATACGAAATGCTTGGCCCGATTGATTGCCTAGTGCACCCTGCTTTCCATCACCATCTCCAGAGGCGCTATCCGGCAATGGATCAGCTGAAACTGCATTCGACTTTTTGGGCTCTGATTTTTTCTTTGTTGCGTTAGATAATTGGATTTTTTTGGGGGGCTCTACCTTGAGCTCTGTTTTGATAATCAGATCTTCCGAGATCGGCGGTGCATTACCAAAGGTTAGAAATGGAATCCCAAAAAAGATAATGAAATGACCGAGAATAGAAATAAAAATTGCAGCAAGCAGTATCCATAGTGATTTTCTTCGGCTAGAAGAAGTGAAGTGAGATGCAAGTGTGGTCAAGAAAAAGCTAACTCTGAATAAAGTCCAGCACCGCAGGAAGATGGTCGGCATAGTCAGCAATGCCGTGATCACTTCCCTCTAACACCAGTTGTTTTGCACCGCTATAAAAAGTAACCATCTCCTTCCAATCAAGTAACTCATCTCCTTTCGCAGCTATTAAAAAATATCTTTGCGGCTCAGAAATTTTATCTACTTGTAACGCTCGTAATTCACCTATGTACTCAGCCTTAAAATCAAACGGTTCTTCACTATCGTATGCAGTCATCATGCCAACATGTGGCTCTAATTCTCTTGCCGCAAATACTGCTGGATTAAGTGCAATGCCTTTGCATTGATACCTCTCTGCAAGATAGTTCGTATAGAAGCCACCTAATGAGGAGCCAATAATGATGACATTATCTGCGTCGGATTGATCGATATGACTTGTCACCATGTCCATACTTTGTTTCGGTGAAGCAAGTAATTGAGGGCAATACCATTCATAAGCATGATCCTTTGATGAGAGTGTCCTTATAGACTCCCCCGTCATCACTGCCTTAGAAGAGCGTGGTGATGAACGAAACCCATGCAAGTAGACCAGCAAAGTTTTGGTCATCCCCTACCCCTTAGTCCCCATCTCAAAGTTCGCCAGCTTCTCTAAGGCTTTGACCATGGCAGAGTGATCCCAGGCTTTACCGCCATGGGCAGTGCAAGCATTAAAGAGCTCTTGGGCGGTCGCCGTATTGGGTAATGACACTCCGAGGGCTTTGGCACTACTGAGGGCTAAGCTTAAGTCTTTTTGGTGCAACTCAATCCTAAAGCCAGGATCAA
>JBFZCO010000134.1:0-5079 GCA_041307885.1 Burkholderiales bacterium
TTTGATCGCTGATACGACAAAAATTGCCCCAAAAATCGGCCACCAACGATTTCCAGCAAGCTCTAGGAAATTCATTCTGGCCATATTAGATTCTTTGGTTAAAGGGAATTTGTAGCAGCCAAAGTGCCCACGATCAAGAGAGAAGTTAAGTAACTGTAGCCAGTCTTTGATCCGAATTAAGCTAATAAATTGACCATCTCTAGGGAGGTAGGGGTTACCAATCAGTCTGCTGAGATACTGCCTTGCACCCCATAAGCTAGCTGGATTAAACCCTGAAATAATGAGGCGACCTTCCGGTAGTAATACGCGTTCTGCTTCTCTGAGGATTTGATGTGGATCTGCAGCAAACTCAAGTACATGGGGCAAAACGAGTAGGTCGATACTTTCAGATGCGAATGGCAGTTCGGCTGAGTGCGCTTCAATTTGATGCCAATTGAACTGATTAGAGTGCTTTTCTCGATCGCCAGACTCGATCACAAGAGCATGAAGTGGCATCCGATTTTCTGCCAGCATATTTATCTGCGGCAGACCAATTTGCACAGCGTGGAATCCAAAGACATCAGCCACGATTTGATCAAAGCACTTTTGCTCCCAATCTAAGATATATTTCCCAGGTGGAGACTGTAACCACTTTTCCCACGAACTCCATGGTGGTGCTGGCATCTGAGACGAAGAGGGCGGGGTTGGTATCATCGGTTTATGGATAAGAATACTTTATTGCAGGTTTGGCCGATACCGGCTTTTGATGACAATTACATCTGGTGCATTCATGATGGCCATTCTGCCTTGATTGTTGACCCAGGTGACGCTACGCCGGTATTGCAGTATTTGAAGCAGCATCACCTTACCTTAACGGGTATTTTAATTACCCATCATCATGCGGACCATACTGGCGGTATTTTGGATTTATTGCATGATCTAGGCTTAGGTATCCCGGTTTACGGACCGGCTAGTATTGATATTCCTGGCCGCACCCATGCTCTCATGGATGGCGATAAGGTAGAAATCGCAATACCTCGAATCAGTTTCGAAGTTTTCGAGGTTCCTGGACATACTCTGAGCCATATTGCCTATTTTGCAAACATGCAGGCCAATGTTGTTGAGCCCATGTTGTTCTGTGGTGATACTTTGTTTGCTTGCGGTTGTGGTCGACTATTTGAAGGTACGCCAACGCAGATGAGTCAATCATTGGCCAAATTTATTGCCCTTCCAAAAAATACCCTGGTGTACTGTACCCATGAGTACACCCTGTCAAATATTCGTTTTGCTTTGGCAGTTGAACCCAACAATGCAAATCTGATTACTTGGGCTGAAAATGCGCAATCATTGCGGGATCAAAACTTACCAACCTTGCCTACAACGATAGGTCAGGAATTACAGGTCAATCCTTTTATGCGCTGCGATCAAAAAGACGTTATTGCTGCAGCTCTGCAGGTTTCAGGTGAAAAATCATTGCCAACCCCTGCACATGTTTTGGCGGTGATTCGCGCATGGAAGGATCGGTTCTGATGTTCTGGCGCTATACGGCGATTATTGCCGTTGCCGTTTTATCCGGTTGCGCTAGTACGGGGGACTGGTCTTCGGATTCACCAACGCGCTCTGATACCAGGGCGGCAAAAGCAAAGCGAGTGAACCTGAAGGATCAATCCGTTAGCAGTATTTATGCCCCATCAAGTAATTTGTGGATTCGCATTCGGGATGGATTTCAAATGGAGCCGATGAATACCCCGCTTGAAATTGAGCAGGTCCGCTGGTTAAGTGAGCGGCCAGATTATGTGCATCGCTCTATGGAGCGCTCCTCTCGCTATTTGTTCTACATTGTGCAAGAAGTGAGTACTCGGAATATGCCGATGGAAATTGCACTCTTGCCATTTGTCGAGAGTGCTTTTGTTACGCATGCGAAATCAAGTGCAAAAGCGGTGGGCTTATGGCAATTTATGCCAGCAACAGGAAAGGATTTTCGTCTCACGCAAAATGTTTTTCGTGACGAGCGCAGAGATGTGTTGCAGTCAACTGATGCTGCTTTAGATTACTTACAACGTTTATACAATCAGTTTGGCAGTTGGGACTTAGCCTTAGCGGCTTATAACTGGGGGGAAGGTAATGTCTCTAAGGCACAAAAGCGTAATCTTGCTGCAGGACTGCCGACAGATTATTTAAGTTTGAAGATGCCCAATGAGACTCGTAATTACGTGCCTAAGCTCATGGCTTACCGACAAATTGTTTTGGATCCCCAAGCCTATGGGATTGTTTTGCCTGAGCTGGAAAATCATCCTTACTTTATCGCTGTCGATGTGGGTAGCGATATTGATGTTGATCTAGCAATTAAGCTGGCGGAGATTCCATCTGAAGAGTTTCATAAACTGAATCCATCCTTTAATAAGCCTGTGATTTTGAGTAATGCTAATCAGCAGATTTTGTTGCCGTTTGGTCATGCAGAAATCTTTCAAGAAAATCTCAAAAAATATACCAAACCACTGTCTTCATGGACTGCGGTGCGTATTGCAAAAACCGAGTCAGTTGATGCAGCTGCTAAGAGTTTGGGTGTTGACTCACAGGCCCTCAGAGATATCAATGGGATTCCAAAGGGGATGCGGATCCGAGCAGGCTCTACGGTATTGATACCTAAGACGAGTCAAAACGCGGGAGATATTTCTACAGCGATGGCGGAAAATGCCAACTTGAGTCTCGATAAGCCAGCTCCGTTGCCTAAAAAATGTGCAAAAGGAGCTAAATGCTCCGCTGGGAAGTCCTCAAAAACAGTGGCTAAGGGCCAATCCACGGCAAATAAAGCCAACCCTCAGCATAAACACGCATCGACAGGAACTGCAAAATCTGCGAAAAATGATGCCACGAAAGCTACTAGCCCTGCAGCTAAGACATCAGTTGCTAAAGGGGCTAGCAAAATTCAATAAATTTCAGAATCCTTAACTTACTTATATTTAGGTTGACCATGCCCTATAAATCAGAACACGAACGCTCCATTCAAGACCCAGATGGTTTCTGGGCAGAGCAGGCAAAGCTTATTCATTGGGAAAAGCCTTATAACAAGGTTCTGAATTACACAAATCCACCTTTTGCTAAGTGGTTTGAGGGTGGATTGACTAATCTTTGTTACAACGCAGTGGATCGTCATCTTGCGGATCGCGCTGATCAACTTGCCTTAGCAGCAGTTTCAACAGAAACCCATGTTGAAAAAGCCTATACCTTTAAAGAGCTCTACGAAGAAGTGAATCGGATGGCGGCGATTTATAAGGCCAATGGTGTTCAAAAGGGTGATCGTGTCTTAATTTATATGCCGATGATTGCGGAGGCTTGCTTTGCAATGCTCGCTTGTGCGCGTATTGGTGCGATTCATTCAGTAGTGTTTGGCGGTTTTGCTTCTCACAGCTTAGCATCACGCATTGATGATGCGAAGCCAAAGATGATTGTGACCTCAGAGGCGGGTTCGCGCGCCGGTAAATCTGTTCCCTACAAGCCACTGCTCGATGAGGCAATTTCACTGGCAAGTTATAAGCCTGAAAAAGTATTGATTGTGAATCGAGGTTTAACAGAGTTCACTACTGTTGCTGGTCGTGATTTAGATTACGCAGCAGAGCGCCAAAAACACTTCAACGACTTGGTGCCGATTGAGTGGGTCGATGCAACCCATCCTTCTTATATTTTGTATACCTCTGGAACTACTGGCAAGCCAAAGGGCGTCCAGCGTGATACGGGTGGTTACGCAGTTGCTTTGATGTCTACTATGAATCATATTTTCTGCGGCAAGCCTGGCGAAACGATGTTCACAACATCGGATATTGGCTGGGTAGTCGGCCACAGTTATATTATTTACGGCCCCTTGCTCAATGGTATGGCTACGATCATGTATGAGGGTACGCCACTGAGCCCTGATGCGGGTATTTGGTGGAAATTGGTTGAGAAATACAAAGTCTCTGTCATGTTCTCTGCACCAACTGCGGTGCGCGTACTTAAGAAGCAAGATCCTGCGTTTTTAACAAAATATGACTTGTCTACTTTGCGCGCACTATTTTTGGCTGGTGAACCTTTGGATGAGCCAACTGCAAGCTGGATTCACGAAGCAATTAAAAAGCCCATTGTGGATAACTACTGGCAGACAGAAACTGGTTGGCCAATGCTTGCGATTCAGCGCGGCGTAGAGGTGATGCCGCATAAATTTGGCTCACCAGGCGTTCCTTCTTTTGGTTACAACATGAAACTCTTAGATGATGCAACCTCAGAAGAGTTGGGTGCAGATAAGAAGGGCGTTATTGCAATTGAGGGGCCACTGCCACCAGGTTGCATGCAAACTATTTGGGGGGATGACAAGCGTTTTGTCAGTACTTACTGGGAGACTATCCCCGGAAAAACGATCTACTCCACCTTTGATTGGGGGATTAAAGATGATGACGGCTATTTCTTCATCCTGGGTCGAACTGACGATGTGATTAACGTTGCTGGACATCGTCTAGGCACACGAGAGATTGAAGAAAGCATCTCAGGTCATCCGAATGTCTCAGAGGTAGCGGTTGTTGGCATAGAGGATAAATTGAAAGGTCAGGCTGCAATTGCTTTTGTCATTCCAAAAGATTCCTCCAATACAGCCACTTTGGAAGCGGAGTGCATGAAGACTGTGGATACCACTTTGGGTGCAATTGCTCGTCCTGGTCGTGTCTACATTGTCACGGCTTTACCTAAAACGCGTTCAGGCAAGATTGTGCGTCGTGCTCTACAAGCTGTTGCTGAGGGGCGCGATCCTGGGGACATTAGTACGATGGAAGATCAAACCGTTTTAGCGCATATTGAGACCATCATTGCGCAAAGCGTAAAGTCTTAGTTCCATCTCTAAAATTGACCTAATTTACCCCCTTAGTCAAGATGCTAATGGGGTAAATTCCTTTTGGGCCTAATCAGGCTGGGGATTACATGGCTTAGGGTGCAAAACTGGTATGATTATCAGGTTCAAAACTTAATAAATTACCCTAGCGCTTAAAGACACTCACCTCCCGCACAAACAGTCCTGGGTTGGTCTTTTTGGGGTGTTGAGCGTCGGATGGAGCAGGGACTGGAGATGGTTTG
>JBFZCO010000135.1:0-7021 GCA_041307885.1 Burkholderiales bacterium
CAAACATCACACCAATCTTCATCCGGATTTGATTAATAAAAATCACGGTTGTATTCGTACGTTTAATCGCACCTGTTAATTTACGTAAGGCTTGGCTCATTAAGCGGGCTTGTAATCCAGGTAATGAATCACCCATATCGCCTTCAATCTCTGCCCTTGGAACCAAAGCGGCTACAGAGTCAATCACAATTAAGTCAATAGATCCTGAGCGCACTAAGGCATCCGCGATCTCTAAGGCCTGCTCACCTGTATCGGGCTGAGAGATTAGTAAATTATTCACATCCACACCTAAACGTGAAGCGTACTGAACATCTAAAGCATGCTCCGCATCAATGAAGGCGCAAGTGCCACCAATTTTTTGCATCTCTGCAATTGCATGCAAAGTTAAGGTTGTTTTGCCTGAAGACTCTGGGCCATAAATTTCAATAACGCGCCCGCGCGCCAGTCCACCAACTCCCAAAGCAATGTCCAAACCCAAAGAGCCGCTAGAGACGACTTGGATATCTTGATTAATTTCTGCATCGCCCAATCTCATGATTGAGCCTTTGCCAAATTGCTTTTCAATTTGCGCCAAAGCTGCAGTCAGCGCTTTTTGCTTGTCTCCGCTCATACCGTCAAATTCGGATGAGGCTGATTTTCTCTTGTCGTCTAAGGCCATATTGGTTCCCTTTTCACTATTTGTTTGGCTATTTTTTGAGTTTTTTGTGGTTTTTGTTAACATACAAGCTACTGTATATAAAAACAGTACTATTAGCAAGCACCTTTTAAAAAGAATTTACTGATTTTGCAATAGGCTGGTACTGGGATTGGGGCGACTCCAATAGAGCAATAGTGGTATTGCAATGCCCCAAACGATAGCCAGGAGTACAAGACCACCGAACTGTCCATTGGGTCCCCAGGAGCCTGCGCCCATACGAATACCGGCTTCATATGACAATGGGCCTGCTATTGCCCCCAAGACAGCCCCTAGAACAACTCTGCCACGCAACCACGATAAAGACCCATTAATAGTGCTCGCTACCAATGCCCAAAGGGCCCACATCCAAAGCGGCGATAAATAAACACTAGGCCAAGCATCTTCAAAATTCAAAAAGCCTAAATTGGCTATCAGCGTATCTGCAGCCACTCCAAATATCGTAGCTTTCAGAATCAGTATGAACTCTAACTTTGGATACTCTGAACGCCAAATATGAATTGCCAGATAGGCAAGGGTGCCCAGGACAGGCCATAAAACCTGATTATTAGCAGCGCCAAGAATGCATGCGAACCAACCAATCTGAAATAGGATGAAATTCCACAGTTTAGACATGCTTTGATTTTATCTGTAAAGGCAAAGGATGCCACTGACAATGCTGCGCATCACTACCTAAAAGATTGACTCTGCGATCTAAATGGCTTCGGGCTCATGATTATTTAACGGGCAATAAAAAACCCGCTCCGAAGAGCGGGTTCGTAAAACCTCGGGCGTGAACCCGAGAATCAATCTGACAACTTAAGCAGCTTGCGTATTGATGTCGTCACGCAACGTTGGGTAACGTACGTGATCGATCAAGTCTTGAATATCCTTACGTGGGGCTGGAGTTACCAAGCTCACGAGAATAATCAATGCAAAACCAACTGGAACACCGAAGATACCAGCCGAAATTGGCTGAATACCGTACCAGAGTTCAACTGGTGAGGTTACGCCGAATACACTACGCAACCAAGGCTGAGTCATCACCATGTAATAGAAGGTCAAGCCTAAGCCAGCAACCATACCAATACATGCGCCTGCTTTTGTGGCACGCTTCCAGAAAATACCCAAGGTAAGTGCTGGGAAGAACGCCGCAGCCGCAAAGGAGAACGCAGCGCCCACCAAGAACAAGATGTCAGCCGGTTTCTGAGAAGCTACATAAGCAGCAGCCAGAGCAACAATTAACAAGAGTGCTTTAGAAATCAAAACACGTGTGCTAGCTGGAGCATTTGGGTTGATCATTTTGTAATAGAGGTCATGCGACAACGCATTTGCAATCGTCAGCAATAGTCCATCTGCTGTTGATAGAGCAGCAGCCAAACCACCCGCTGCCACCATGCCTGAGATCACGTATGGCAAGCCAGCGATTTCTGGGGTTGCCAGAACCACGATGTCACCGCCAATACTCATTTCACCTAATTGCAGGATGCCGTCTTTATTGATGTCGACAACCGACAATAGAGCTGGGTCAACCTTGTTCCACTGCGCAATCCAGCCTGGCAGTTGATCAAATGGCGTTCCGACTAAGACCGTGAAGATCTCGTACTTAACCAATACTGCCAAAGCAGGAGCGGTGAAGTACAGCAAGAAGATGAAGAACAAGGACCATGTCACAGATTCACGAGCTTGCTTTACCGACGGAGTCGTGTAGAAGCGCATCAGAATGTGTGGCAATGCCGCTGTACCCACCATCAAACAGAAGATCAATGCTAAGAAGTTGCGACGTGAGGTATCGAAAGCAATAACTGACTTTGCGTCACCATTAGGATCACCCGCAAACTGCTGAGCGTGACGTGGCATACCAGCAAGTGGAGCTGAACGTGCATTTGCTCCAGCCTGACCAGCAGTCCAAGCCTTTTTAGCAGCAGCATCATCTTTAGGAACTGCAGCCAATGCTTTTTCAGCAGCAGCAAGATCCGCCGCTGGTGCGTTAGCCGCCTTTAGTTCTGCTACTTTTGCCTCAGCAGCCGCTTTATCAGCAGCCAATGCAGCTGGAATGTCTTTTAATTTTGCCGCAAAAGCTTCGGCACGGGCTTTATAAATTGCACGTACTTCTAACTCTTTTGGATCCTTAATGAGTTCCGCTTCCTTAGCAGTGACTTTATCCAACTGGTATCCATAGATAGCCTGAGGAATTGGCACATTTGTTTGCTTAACTGATAACCAAACCACTGGAATCATGTAAGCAATGATCAAGATGATGTACTGAGCAACTTGAGTCCAAGTCACCGCACGCATACCACCCAAGAACGAGCAAACCAAAATACCAGCCAAGCCCACGAAAATACCTACCTCAAATGGGATTCCAGCTAAACGAGTCGTAATCAAACCGACGCCGTAAATCTGTGCAACCACATAAGTAAAGGAACATAAAATCGCAGCAAAAATTCCGATGAAGCGTGGCAGATTTCCGTCATAGCGTGCGCCCAAAAAGTCTGGGATGGTGAACTGACCAAACTTACGTAAGTAAGGGGCCAAGAACAATGCAACTAAACAGTAACCGCCTGTCCAACCCATAATGAAGGCCAAACCACCGTAACCTGTTAAGTACAAAGTACCGGCCATACCGATAAACGACGCGGCCGACATCCAGTCAGCACCCGTTGCCATGCCGTTATAGACCGCTGGTACGCGACGTCCCGCTACATAGTACTCAGCAGCATCATTGGTTCGACTCATTACGCCAATACCAGCGTAGAGCAAAACCGTTGCGCCCAAGAATATGTAACCGATCATGGCACGACTGAGACCCATTTGCTCAGCAACTGCCAAAACCGCAACGAACGCTAGAAAGCCTCCGGTGTAAAAGGTGTAAACCTTATTAAGGCCTTTTCTAAAGTCGGCATTACTACCGCCGCCGCCAAATATACTTCCATCACCACTAGGTGTCATTCCGGCCATGATTAGTCTTCCTCCACTTCAGCGCAACCATACTCATTATCAAGATTGTTCATGTAATGCGCGTAGTAGGCAATGATCAGAACATAAACTACCAATGCGCCCTGTGCACCGACCCAAAAACTAAATGGCCAACCGAAAAATTGAAAGTTCAGTTCGCGCGCATTAAAACCTACAACAAAGGTCACGACAAACCAGATGGCTAACAGCAACGCTGTCATCCGCAGGTTTTTCCGCCAATATTCTTTATGCGATTCTGTTAATTGCATAACAGTTTCTCCTTAAGTTAAAAAAATACTTCCACAACATCACCAACTACACAAAAGCACTAGACAGCTAAACCAGTTTCCCGCTCAAGCTGCTTAGCAAATTTAGGTTCAAAACCTTTTAAATGAAGAATAATTTTGCTTGCCTCATCGGGCTGGTTGCGCTCGACATAAATCCGGGCCAGTTGATACCAGGCATATGGGCTCATGGGCTGCAGTTGCGTATTTTTCTTGAGGGCTTTAATCGCCTCATCAAAACGCTGTAATTGAATGAGGGCTAAACCAAGACCGTACCAAGCCTGATCTAGCTTTTCGTTGAGTTTAATGGCCTGCTTAAAGCTGTGTTCAGCATCTTGGACCTGGCCCACCTCTTCTTGCAAGAACCCTAAGTTGTACCAAATTTCTGCTGATGCATTTGATGATGCGATGAGGCGCTTGTAATCTGCAATTGCGCCATCTTTATCACCAAGCTCAGTTTTCATAAAAGCAAGGCTGCCAATGGCGTAGTCATCACCTGGAAACTGCTTAAGCATTTCTTCAAACACTTCCATGGCGCGATCTTTCATGCCAAGCACAATGAATGCACTAGCACGCCATTTCAAAATGTACCAAGCGAGGGTGCGTTTTTTTACTGACATGCTGCGATTCCAATCGAGAGGCAATATTCAATCTTCGCTAAAGTCACAGCAATATAAAGAATTCCAACAATACAAAATGCAACAAATGGGATTTGGCTATCCACAATTTGTTTTGGGGAAATAAAACGCGCCAGTAAGGTCCATGGTTTATTCACCATACAGATCAACTGATAAAACAAATTATTATCTTTACCTTGCCCAGCCAATAGAAATAGCAAGCCTTGACCAGCTAGGCCAAGACCGCCAATATATAAAAGCAATTGAGCAATATTTAAAAATAAAAGCACCAAAATCCCCTAAAATTACTTTCGTAATAGTAATGCGTATTATCTAGCTTTAACGGGCTTGCTATATGGGTGCTTTCCCGTATAAAAGCGCAAAGAATCAAGCTTATAGGGTGCTTTTAACGTGGTATCCAGCTAGCTTGACGAGCAATGCTCCGAAGACTTGCCCAAGAGTTAGCCTCTTTAGTGAGATAAGGCCATAGATGCATTAAGAGCTCTGCTGTAGCAAAGGTATCGGCAGCTGCCTGGTGACGAACTGCACACTCAATCCCAAAATACGCCAACCAGTCATCTAGAGCCCGTAGTTTAGGGTTTACCCCAGTAATTTTAGCGAGAGGTTCAATATCGAGCCATTCGTTTTGCAAGGGCTTTAGTCCAAATAAGGAATATGCCCGAAGGATCATTGCCTCGTCGAAAGCAGAATGAAATGCTAATAAGGGGCAATCGCCCACCCACTGCCGAAACTCTTCTAGGACCTCAATTGGTTCTCTACCTTCAGATTGGGCTTGCGCTCCAATATGGTGAATCAAAATATTGTCTTTATGGCTCGGCAAATCTTGCTTTAAAACAGCTTCATAACTATCGCCAATCACAATAGATACACGCTTAAAGTCGGGACTGACTTCTAGTGCAACCGCGGCAATGGCAAGCAACTGATCTGAATATGGATTCAGTCCGCTCGTTTCTACATCAAGCACAATCCAGCGCCGGGACTCTGGTTTAGCCCTCTTAAAGAAACGAGCTACACCATCAAATAAGGGTAGATCTCTTAAATTAGCCAGCATAGTCTAGCTGCAAGTGCTGCTGCAATGAACGCACCTTTAATAAGGACTCTTTCAAAATACTGCGGTCTACGGTATTAAGTTTTTCAATATCAATCACATTCGGATTGCCATTGACCCTATCTTCGCCAATCTGAACCGCTAAGCGTAAGGTTTGTAAAAACTCGAAAGCCGTAATCCAGGCAGCACTCTCTGACTCAGGCACATTTAAGGCGCGACCAACAGCGGCCAGACGCTCACGAGTATTAACCACCTCAATACCATGTGCTAGGGAATAAATACGTGCCACATCGACAATGATTGCTGTTCCTTGTAATTTCAAATCAATTGTTTTTTGACCATCAACCTCAGTAGCCTCTATTGCGCCAAACCAATTGAGCGGTACGCGGATATTCAGAGAGTTATCAGCCAATAACTTAATAAACCGAGGAGTGGCGGCAGCCTTGATACGCACATACTCTTTCAGCGGGGTCAATAAATCCGCATTACCTGCAAGTGCGCGAAGATCAAAGAAGATGCTTGCGTTGAGCAAATCCTTGGGGTTACCTTGTTCAATCCAACGAGAGAAACGAGTTAGCCATTCTTGTTGAGATAGGCAAAGCTGTGGGTTACTCGCCATGATGTTGCCCTTGCAAAGCGGATAACCACATTCATCTAGTGCCCGATTAACCTCTTCTGCAAAACGTAGATAAGTCGTACGCCGACTCTCAGGCTCCGTATCTGAGAACACCAATGCATTATCTTGATCAGTTGCGATGGTTTGTTCGCTGCGACCTTCTGAGCCTAAAGCAATCCAAGCAAACTGGGACATGTTCAATTGATGTTTAGCGGCATAAATCTCAATTAGCCGTTGAGTAAGGACATCATTTAAGTGACTAATCAGGGTAGTGAGTTGGCGTGCTTGTACTCCCTGCCCTAATAAGTTGCGGGCAAATTTACGGATATCCTCGGCACATTTCTTGAGATGAGCCAGCTCATCCGTACCCCGAATAGCAGTACTAATATTACTTAGGGAGAGACGCTGCAAGGAAAATAGGTCACGCTCTGAAATAATGCCAACTAACTCGCCTTGATCCAAAATGGGCAAGTGGCGAATATTAAAACGCGACATTAACAGGCCTGCCATTTCAGCAGTGTCATCTGCAGTTAAGGTTTTTACACCTGTCGACATCACTGCAGAGATGGGCGTATCCAAATCTAAATTACTTAAGGTAACGCGTGCGAGAACATCGTAACGCGTCAAAATTCCTAAAATCGTATTCTGATCTTTGACTACCAAGATGGATCCCACTTTTTTTTCATGGATCAGGGTTAAAGCTTCACGCAATGATGTGTCTGGGCTCGTAGTCAATGGTTTTTTCAGAGTCAAATCACCAAGCCTACTTTCCAAAGATTGCTCAGCAAGCGCCTGAGACGCAAA
>JBFZCO010000136.1:0-5355 GCA_041307885.1 Burkholderiales bacterium
GCGAGGGTTTCAAAATAGGATGTACTAAAGGTGTGCAAGACTGCAATTGCGAAAATAATACTTGCACCGAGTTCTGTAGGCGTAAAGTTCATGGGAAGATGTTATCAGACTGTAGTTTTAAACAATTCGATTTTTACTTGATAGGGAAAAATCGGTATTTTAGAGGGCCAATATGAGTTTAACTTTGGGTTATGAGGATTTAATTGCTAACGCAATGGCGCAGATTGAAACGCTTCCTTTAGAGCGGGCTAGGACCCTTCTTGATGACAAAAATACCGTTTTTGTTGATATTCGTGATGTGCGTGAGTTAGAGCGTGAGGGCATGATTCCTGGAGCATTTCATGCTCCGAGGGGGATGCTGGAGTTTTGGGTAGATCCCAAGAGTCCTTATTTCAAGCCGATCTTTGGTGAAGGTAAGCGCTTGGTTTTATATTGCGCCTCAGCTTGGCGCTCTGCCTTGGCAACCGAAACCCTTCAAAAAATGGGGGTTCCTCATGTTTGTCACTTAGAAGGCGGTTTTAGCGCGTGGAAGAAGGCTGGACTCGTAGTTGTAGAAAAGCATTCAAAACCCCAATAAACAGAAAACCTGCTTATTCATCTTGAAATCAGCATTTTTGACCCCATTTAAGCTCAATCTAGTTTATTGATTGGTATTAATAAGGGGATAGTTACATGACCGTCGCTAGCAAAGAAACTTTAGGCTTTCAGGCCGAAGTAAAACAACTATTACAGTTGATGATTCATTCCTTGTATTCGAACAAGGAAATTTTTCTACGTGAGTTAATTTCAAACGCATCTGATGCATCAGATAAGCTCCGTTTTGAGGGTATTGAGCATCCAGATTGGTATGGAGATGATCCTGACCTGAAGATTAAAGTCAGTTTTGATAAAGCTGCTAGAACAGTGACCATCTCAGATAATGGCATCGGTATGAGTCGAGATGAAGTGATTGCCAATCTGGGAACGATTGCCCGCTCTGGCACTAAAGAATTTTTTACAAAACTCTCCGGAGACCAACAACAAGATGCTGCTTTAATTGGTCAGTTTGGTGTGGGTTTTTATTCGGCCTTTATCGTAGCTGACCGTATTACTGTTGAAACCCGTCGCGCAGGTTTACCTGCATCTGATGGAGTTCGCTGGGAATCTGATGGTTCTGGAGAATTCACTGTAGAGGGTATCGATCGTCCACAACGTGGCACCTCCATTACGATGCACTTGCGTGATGGTGAAGATGATTTTTTATCTACACAGAAGCTTAAATCCATTATTCGTAAATATTCAGATCATATTTCTCTGCCTATTCAGATGAATAAAGAGGAGTGGGATGCAGATAAAAAAGAGTCCGTTATTAAAGAGGAGCTTGAGAGTATTAATCAATCAAGCGCTTTGTGGGCGCGCTCCAAATCAGAAATTACTGAAGAGCAATACAACGAGTTTTATAAACACCTATCACATGATTATGAAAACCCACTCTGCTATTCTTTAAACCGCGTAGAGGGGCGGAGTGAATTTACACAGTTGTTATATGTTCCAACACGCGCACCATTTGATTTGTGGGATCGTAATAAACGCGGCGGCATCAAGCTATATGTCAAACGCGTCTTCATCATGGATGATGCAGAACAGTTGATGCCGATGTATCTGCGCTTTGTCACTGGTGTGATTGATTCAACAGACTTGCCTTTAAATGTGTCTCGTGAGATCTTGCAAGAGTCACGTGATGTTAAGGTGATTCGCGAGAGCTCCACCAAGCGTGTACTCAGCATGTTGGAAGATTTAGCCAATAGTGATGATGAGGCTAAGAAAGAAAAGTACCGTACTTTCTGGGATCAGTTTGGACAAGTTCTCAAGGAGGGTATTGGTGAAGATCAAGCCAATCAAGAGCGAATTCTGAAGCTATTGCGTTTTGCGAGTACACATACTGATTCTGCAGACCAAACTGTTTCTTTAGCAGACTACCTTGCCAGAATGAAAGAAGGCCAAGACAAGATTTATTACGTCACTGGTGATTCCTTCAATGCCGCTAAAAATAGTCCTCACTTAGAGATCTTCCGCAAAAAAGGAGTGGAAGTTCTTCTGCTCTCTGATCGAGTAGATGAGTGGATGCTTTCTTTCTTCACTGAATTTGATGGCAAGCAAATGACCTCTGTCGCTAAAGGCGGCCTTGATTTAGGCAGTTTGACTGATGAGAAAGAAAAGCAGGAGCATGAAGAAACTGAGAGGGGCTTCAAGGACTTGCTTGATCGTATGAAGGAGGTGCTAAGGGATAAGGTTAAAGATGTTCGTGTTACCTTCCGCCTGACAGATTCTCCTGCATGTTTAATTTCAGATGAAAATGAACTTTCAGGAAATTTATTGCGCATGCTCAAGGCAGCAGGTCAACAAGCGCCTGATATGAAACCGATTTTAGAAATTAATCCCGAGCACCCATTGCTCCTTAAGCTGAAGTCAGATGATCAGCAGTTTGATCAATGGACTGAGGTACTGTTCGATCAAGCACTTTTGGCTGAGGGGGGTCAGTTAAATGATCCAGCAGCTTATGTAAAACGCATTAATCAATTACTGTTAAGTTAAAGCACTAGAAATCATAGGTTTCAATGCAAAACCCGACTGGTTGTTCACAAGTCGGGTTTTTTAATTAACTACTAATAAGTTACAACATTGCCAATACAGGCACTGCGTAATTAGTTTGGCGCTTTTGCAGGTTGACTATTTTTACCAGCGTTATAGCCAGAGTTATATTCAGAAGCCTGCTCTTTTTTGTACGCGTCATATACGTAACCAGAAGCTGCACCAACTGCCGCACCACCAACTGCACCCCAGATTGGGTTGCCATGGAAAATCGCAGTGCCAACAGCGCCAGCTGCAGCACCAATAGATGCGCCAGATAAAGTGCGCTGTTCGGTATTGCTCATATTAGAGCAACCAGCGATTGCTAAAGTTGCTGCGGTAATAGCGATGATTTTTTTCATATCTATAGATCCTTAAAGTCTAATGTAGTTTGATTGGCCCAGATGGTGAGAATTATTTTTTGCCACATGGAAAGCGTGCTGCTAAGAATCCCAAGACAACACCAGATGCGGGTTTGTCTAGCGTTTGTGGATTGGATTCTCCAAATTTAACAAACTCAGCAATCACTTCATCGCGAGATGGAGCTGGCTGTTTAATACAGATATAGGGCACTGCACGTTTTGGATGGCGGGTAGCCAAGTAGGTGTCATAAATTGCAGTTGCATAACCAATACAAAAACTGCGTGTTTCTGGATTTGATGGAAGTTTACAAGCGTTGACGAGCTCTTGTGTGCTCAGGACTTGTACTTTTTCTTGAGCCTGTGACATGCCAGAAAATGATGCCAAAACAGCCAAAACGAATAAAACTTTTTTCATGGTTTTTCCCTTAAATAGACGTATTTAGATCATAAACCATAAAGGGGCTATTAATTTGCACTAAATGGGTGCAAATTGAATAAATATAGCACTCTAAATTCCCCATAATGATGCACAAAATATGAGGGGGGTACTTCAATGGATTCGTTAAAAGCAGGTAGTGATGTTCTGTTTATATTGCTTGGCGCCATTATGGTTTTAGCAATGCATGCGGGGTTTGCTTTTTTGGAGTTAGGCACTGTGCGAAAAAAGAATCAAGTGAACGCACTTGTCAAAATTTTGGTCGACTTTGCAGTTTCGACAATTGCTTATTTCTTCATTGGTTACAGCATTGCTTATGGGGTGAGTTTCTTTTCTGGGGCAGAATTATTGGCTGAGAAGAATGGCTATGAGCTCGTTAAATTTTTCTTCTTACTGACTTTTGCCGCAGCTATTCCGGCGATTATCTCTGGTGGCATTGCAGAACGCGCTAAATTTAATCCGCAATTAATTGCGACTTTTATCTTAGTGGGATTTGTTTATCCATTCTTTGAGGGTATTGCCTGGAACCAGCACTATGGTATTCAAGCTTGGATTAAGGGCCTTACGGGCGAAGAGTTCCATGACTTTGCGGGCTCCATCGTAGTTCATGCAGTTGGTGGCTGGATTGCCTTGCCAGCGATTATTTTGCTAGGGGCTCGCCGTGGCCGCTATACCAAGGAGGGCCATATTGCAGCCCATCCTCCTTCAAGCATCCCATTTTTAGCCTTAGGTGCTTGGATTTTGGCAGTGGGTTGGTTTGGATTTAATGTTATGAGCGCCCAAACTATCGATAAGGTTAGTGGTTTGGTAGCTATGAACTCTTTGATGGCAATGGTTGGCGGAACCTTAGCTGCTTGGGCGGTTGGTCGTAACGATCCCGGTTTTACCTATAACGGTCCTTTGGCTGGTCTAGTGGCTGTTTGTGCGGGGTCGGACTTGATGCACCCACTGGGCGCATTGGTAGTGGGCTTAATTGCCGGCGCTCTATTTGTATATATGTTTACCTTAGTTCAAAACCGCTGGAAGATTGATGATGTATTGGGAGTGTGGCCCTTACATGGCCTGTGTGGTCTATGGGGTGGCTTAGCTGCTGGTATTTTTGGCAGCAAAGCATTGGGTGGGATGGGTGGCGTGAGCTTTATGGGCCAGCTCATTGGCAGCGCTTTGGGCGTCGGAATTGCTTTGGTGGGGGGTGTCGTAGTTTATGGCCTTCTGAAGTTATTTTTGGGTCTTCGGATGACACAAGAAGAAGAGTATGACGGTGCAGACTTGAGTATTCATCGCATTTCTTCTACGCCAGATCGCGAACCCAACTGGTAGGCTTTCTTCAAAAATATAGCCATTACCTATAATGAGTCATGGCTATATTTGAACTAGATGGAAACGCTCCACAATTAGGTGATGGGGCATGGGTTGCCGAAAGCGCAGAAGTGATCGGCATGGTTGAGCTCCATAAAAACGCCAGTGTCTGGCCCCAGGTGGTTGTGCGCGGGGACAACGACCAGATTCAAATTGGGGAAGGTAGCAATGTACAGGATGCATCGGTCTTACACACCGATCCAGGCTATCCCCTAACGATTGGTAAGCATGTCACTGTTGGTCACAAAGTCATGCTCCATGGTTGCCAGATTGGCGATGGAAGTTTGATCGGTATCGGCGCTGTCATTCTGAATGGCGCCAAGATTGGTAAAAATTGTCTAGTAGGCGCTGGAGCTCTTATTACCGAGGGAAAAGAATTTCCAGATGGCTCAATGATTTTAGGTAGCCCAGCAAAAGCAGTCAAAATGCTCAGCCCTGAACAAATTGCTGGCATTAACGATATCGCAGGACGCTATATTAAAAATGCGCTTCGTTATCAAAAGACACTACGCAAGATCGCGTAATCAAGACCTACACAATGATCTACGTATTTAACGTTCTCTTACCAGTTTTTGCCCTCATTTTATT
>JBFZCO010000137.1:0-25934 GCA_041307885.1 Burkholderiales bacterium
ATGGTGTGGGGGTTCGAGTCCCCCTCCTCGCACCACAAGATTGCTACTTGGCTTGGGCTTCACATATTCTGATTTTCAATTAAGAGACGAGAATGGCTGTGCAGATAGAAAATTTAGGTCAATTAGACCGCAAAGTGACCTTAGAGTTCGCTCGTGCCGATTTGGCTAAGGCAAGAGAAGCCCAATTGGCTAAATTGGGCAAGACCATGAAAGCTCCCGGCTTCCGTCCAGGCAAAGTGCCCAAGAATATGGTTGAGAAGCAGCATGGTATGCAAGTTGATTTTGAGTTGCAGTTCGATAAAGCTTCTGAGCTATTTTTTGATTTAGCGAAGAAAGAGAGCATCCTTCTGGCTGGCCAACCTCGACTTGATCCAAAAAGCGAATTAGGTGCAGAGAAAATTATTTTTGATGTTTTCTTTGAGGTGTTACCAGAAGTGAAAATTGGCGATTTCAGCAAGGCCGAAGTAACTCAGTACACCACTGATATCTCAGATGCAGAAATTGATCGCGCCTTAGATGTATTGCGTAAACAGCAGGTACATTACCACCCGCGTGGTGAAGCTGGTGCACATGGCGATGGCGGCGCAAATACTGCCGCTCAAGCAGGCGACCAAGTCGTGATTGATTTTGTTGGCAAAATTGATGGCGTTGAATTTGCTGGCGGTAAGGCTGAGAATTTCGAATATGTGCTGGGTGAGGGCCGTATGCTTCCTGAATTTGAAGCTGCTACTTTGGGACTCAAAGCGGACGAGAGTAAAACTTTCCCATTAAGCTTCCCAGCGGATTATCACGGCAAAGACGTTGCTGGTAAAACTGCTGAATTTACGATTACTGTGAAATCCGTTAATTGGCCACATCTGCCTGCTGTTGACGATGCGTTTGCATTGTCATTGGGCGTTACAGAGGGTGGTGTAGCCAAAATGCGCGAAGAAGTAAAAGAAAATTTAGTTCGTGAAACAAAACGTCGCACCACATCCTTATTAAAAGGTGAGGTCATGGATAAACTCAATGGCCTCTGTGAGTTAGATGCTCCAAAGTCTTTGGTATCACAAGAGCAAGAACGTTTGGTTGAGTCAGCACGTCAAGATCTCATGCAACGTGGCGTACCTAACGCAAAAGATGTGCCAATTCCTGCTGATATTTTTGCTGAGCAAGCACTCAAGCGTGTGCGACTCGGTTTAATTTTGAGCGATCTTGTAAAGCAGCAAAATTTAGCTGCAACAGCAGATCAAATTAAGGCTGAGATTGAAGAGCAAGCTGCTACCTATGAAGATCCCAAAGAAGTTGTTCGTTGGTTTTATAGCAACCCAAGCCGCCTTAAAGACATTGAGAACTTAGTTCTTGAAGATAACGTGATTAAATATTTCACTTCAAAAGCAAAAGTGGTTGAGAAAGCTGTTACTTTCGAAGAGTTGAGCAAGTTAAACTAAGTTTGTTAATTCATATAAAGGCCTAATCCCATGAACCAGAATCATTTTCAGTCTGAGACTATTGAACCCAAAGGTTTGGGCTTGGTGCCTATGGTGATTGAGACTTCTGGTCGAGGAGAAAGGGCCTACGATATTTATTCTCGCTTATTAAGAGAGCGTGTTGTTTTCTTGGTAGGCGAAGTAAATGATCAAACAGCCAATTTGGTGATTGCACAACTTTTATTCCTTGAGAGTGAAAACCCAGACAAAGAAATTTCTCTGTACATCAACTCTCCTGGCGGCTCTGTATCGGCTGGTTTGGCAATATACGACACTATGCAATTTATTAAGCCTCATGTGAGTACCTTGTGTATGGGTATGGCTGCAAGCATGGGAGCTTTCTTGCTATGTGCTGGTGAAAAGGGCAAGCGTTATGCTTTGCCTAATTCTCGCGTCATGATTCATCAACCATTAGGGGGTGCTCGTGGTCAAGCTTCTGATATTGAGATTCAGGCCCGCGAAATTCTCTATTTACGCGAGCGCTTAAATAAGATTTTGGCAGATCGTACTGGTCAGTCCATTGAGACGATTGCCAAAGATACTGATCGAGATAACTTTATGTCAGCAGAGCAGGCAATGGAATATGGTTTGATCGATAAAGTCATTGATAAACGTCCCTAACCAAGCCTTCACTATCAAGAAAATTTATTTTGAGCGATACAAACTCTACTAATAGCGCAGACAAAATTCTGTATTGCTCTTTTTGCGGAAAAAGTCAGCATGAAGTCAAGAAACTGATCGCTGGGCCATCCGTATTTATCTGTGATGAATGCATCGACTTATGCACAGATATCATTCAGGAAGAATTGGCTAAATTGCCCAAAGAAGAGGGCGATGATTCTTTGCCAACCCCCCATCAAATTCGTGAGAACTTAGATCAGTACGTTATTGGTCAAGATCATGCCAAAAAGACCTTGGCTGTGGCGGTATACAACCACTATAAGCGCTTACAGTATTTACCAAAGCCGAAGAAGGAAAAATTAGATAAAGACGGTAAACCCGTTGATGTTGCTATTGATAAAAAAGTATCTAAAACTCCTGCTAAGGCGATGGTTGACGGCGTCGAGTTGGCTAAGAGCAATATTCTATTAATTGGACCAACAGGCTCAGGTAAGACCCTGTTAGCGCAAACCTTAGCTCGCATGTTAGATGTTCCATTTGTCATGGCTGATGCTACAACGCTAACTGAGGCTGGTTATGTGGGCGAGGATGTTGAAAATATTATTCAAAAGCTTTTACAGGCTTGTGACTATAACGTTGAAAAAGCCCAACGCGGTATTGTTTATATTGATGAGATTGATAAGATTTCCCGCAAATCAGATAACCCTTCAATTACCCGGGATGTATCTGGTGAAGGTGTTCAGCAGGCCCTCTTAAAGCTGGTTGAGGGAACCATGGCTTCAGTTCCACCACAAGGTGGACGCAAGCACCCAAATCAAGACTTCCTGCAAGTAGATACAACTAATATTCTCTTTATCTGCGGTGGTGCATTCGATGGCTTGGAGAAGGTAATTCAGCAGCGCACCGCTAAGACCGGTATTGGCTTTAATGCTACCGTTCCAGGTAAGGATGACCGCGGCGTTAGCGATCTCTTGGTTGAAGTTGAGCCAGAAGATCTAATTAAGTTTGGCCTCATACCTGAACTCATTGGTCGTTTGCCTGTGGTTGCCACCTTGGCCCAGCTAGATGAAACTGCATTAATTCAGATTTTGACCGAGCCGAAAAACGCCTTAGTGAAGCAGTATCAGGCGCTCCTGACAATGGAAGGGTCGGAGTTAGAAGTTCGCCCAGCAGCTCTATCTGCGATAGCAAAAAAGGCCATTGCTCGTAAAACTGGTGCACGAGGTCTGAGATCTATTCTTGAGGGATCGCTGATGGATGTGATGTATGACCTCCCATCTCTGAAGAATGTCCAAAAAGTAGTAATTGATGAAAGCACCATTGCGGAAGGTGGAAAACCCATTTTGGTTTACAAGCAAGGTGACGAATCAGTAGAAATGAGCAAAAAAGCCTAATATTTAGCATTTTTTGCTGTTTTCATAGAGTTTTTGCTCACTTTTTGCATATTTACCCCTTGTTTTCTACTTGTGGGCACCCATATAGGTAGTATCCTATTCCTTAATCATGTCTGCATCTAGTGGCGCGACATTTTTAGAGATTTTTACGGAACGACTACTTTGGAGGAATTGCCCCATGCCTGGCCACTTATTACTACCCTCTGAACCTATTCAATTAGCATTGCTCCCATTAAGGGACGTTGTCGTGTTTCCGCATATGGTAATCCCCTTATTTGTGGGTCGCCCCAAATCCATTAAAGCCTTAGAAGCAGCCATGGAAACTGGCAAAAATGTACTTTTAGTTGCACAAAAAACCGCCGCTAAAGATGAGCCTGGCGTTGAGGATCTCTATGAAGTGGGTTGCATTGCCAATATTTTGCAAATGCTTAAACTCCCAGATGGCACTGTCAAAGTGTTAGTAGAGGGTATTCAACGTGCCGAAGTGAGCCAAGTGGAAGATAGTCAAGGCTATTTCTGTTGCGAAGCTACTCCAACTCCAATCTCATCTATCGATGCCCATGAGACAGAGGCGCTACGTCGAGCCATCATGGCGCAGTTCGATCAATATGTAAAACTCAATAAGAAAGTGCCGCAGGAGATTTTGTCTTCACTCGGCGGCATCGATGATCCAAGCCGTTTGGCTGACACGATTTGTGCTCATCTCCCTGTGAAGTTAGAGCAGAAGCAACGCTTACTAGAAATGACTGATGTTGTTCAGCGTCTAGAAAGTCTCTTGGCAGATTTAGAAAGCGAGATCGATATCTTGCAAGTAGAAAAACGTATCCGGGGACGAGTCAAGCGCCAGATGGAAAAGAGTCAGCGCGAGTACTACCTCAATGAGCAAGTTAAAGCTATTCAGAAAGAGCTTGGTGAAGGTGAAGAGGGTGCTGATCTTGAAGAGCTTGAGAAGCGTATTAAAGCTGCACGTATGCCGAAAGAGGCTTTGAAAAAGGCAGAATCAGAGTTAAAGAAACTCAAACTCATGTCGCCAATGTCTGCTGAAGCAACCGTTATTCGTAACTTCATTGATACCTTAGTAAATTTGCCTTGGAAGAAAAAAACCAAGATTAACAATGATCTTGCCAATGCTGAAATGGTACTGGACGAAGATCACTATGGCCTAGACAAAGTCAAAGAGCGCATTCTTGAGTATCTCGCAGTTCAGCAACGCGTTGATAGGGTTAAAGCACCTATTCTTTGCTTAGTTGGCCCCCCTGGTGTTGGTAAAACTTCGCTCGGTCAATCAATTGCACGCGCCACAAACCGCAAGTTTGTTCGCATGGCCTTAGGTGGTGTGCGGGACGAGTCTGAGATTCGTGGACATCGTCGTACTTATATTGGTTCAATGCCTGGCAAGATTTTGACTAGTCTCACTAAGGTAGGTGTGCGTAATCCACTATTTTTATTGGATGAAGTGGATAAGATGGGCATGGATTTCCGCGGAGATCCTGCGAGCGCACTGCTTGAAGTCTTAGACCCAGAGCAAAACCATACGTTTCAAGACCACTACGTAGAGGTCGATTTTGATCTGTCTGATGTGATGTTTGTCGCCACATCGAATTCTCTGAATATCCCTGGCCCATTGCTAGATCGTTTGGAGATTATTCGTCTTGCTGGTTATACCGAGGATGAGAAGACTAGCATTGCAACCAATTATTTAATCCCCAAACAGATTAAAAATAATGGTCTTAAGAAGGATGAGCTCAAGATTGAGGAAAGCGCTGTTCGTAGCATGATTCGTTACTACACTCGTGAAGCTGGAGTTCGCTCCCTCGAGCGAGAAATCAGCAAAATCTGTCGTAAGGTTGTCAAACTCCTCCTTCTGAAAAAGGAGGCAGCACCTATTACAGTGAACGCCGATAACCTCGAGAAATTCTTATCTGTTCGTCTCTACGACTTTGGTCTGGCTGCGAAGGAAAATCAAGTTGGCCAGGTAACTGGTTTAGCTTGGACAGAAGTTGGCGGAGATTTATTGACCATTGAAGCTGCTGTGATGCCCGGTAAGGGCGTTATTACACGTACTGGCTCGATCGGCGATGTGATGAAGGAATCCGTTGAGGCAGCCAAGACGGTAGTTCGCTCCCGAGCTAGGGCCCTCGGTATAACCGATGAGGCCTTTGAGAAAAAGGATATTCATATCCATTTTCCAGATGGTGCGACACCTAAAGATGGGCCATCAGCTGGTATCGCAATTACAACTGCTTTAGTCTCTGTGTTTACTGGAATTCCGATTCGTTCTGATGTGGCAATGACCGGTGAAATTACTTTGCGCGGTGAAGTGCTGCCCATTGGTGGCCTAAAAGAAAAGTTATTGGCTGCCCATCGTGGTGGTATCAAGCTGGCCTTAATTCCAGAAGAGAATGTGAAAGATCTCATTGATATTCCTGACAACGTGAAGAACGCTATTGAAATCGTTCCTGTTCGTTGGATTGATAAGGTCTTAGAGCTAGCTTTAGAGCGAAAACCTGAGGCGCTACCAGACCCAACACCAGAAGAGCTGGCAAAAAAGGCTGCTGAAGCTAGTAAAGCCAGTGAGAAGATTTCTTCTGGGGAGGCCTTAAAGCACTAGTAAGTAGTGATTGGGCTGGAAATTTGGATGGTTTTTCAACAAACTTGTAATATATAAACCGCTTGATTTGATGAAGAATCCTTATTTCCAGCCTACTCTGGGTTACAATCTCGTCTGTATTAATTTGGGGCGCTTAGCTCAGATGGTAGAGCGTCTGCCTTACACGCAGAATGTCGGCGGTTCGATCCCGTCAGCGCCCACCAGTTTCCCAAATGTCCATTAGCTTCTCTGGATCCTCATCGTTTGCTAGCTCTCTTTTTCTCAAAGAGCCACTGCCTAGTACACTGTCATCTATTCCACATCTTGGCGATTAATTCATGTTTGATTCAGTTCGTAAGCACCGAAGGATTTTGCAGTTTGTATTATTGCTTGTCATAGTTCCTTCGTTTGCTCTATTTGGTATTTCCAGTTATTCCGAATTCATGGATAAGGAGACAGACTTAATCAAAGTCAATGGCACTCCAATCACCATGCAAGAAGTGGATATAGCTGCAAAACGTCAAGCGGAGCGGGTTGGTGGCAATGCTCAAATTGCGCAAAGCTTGCCATTTCGCCAAGCAATCTTAAATGAGCTCTTACAGCAACGGATTTTAGGATTTGCTGTGAGTGATCTCCGCTTACAAGTGACTAAAAATGAGTTGGTAAATAGTCTTCAAAAAATTCCGCAAATTCGAGCCTTGTATCGTCAAGATGGTAGTTTTGATGATGTTCGATTTAAGCAGTTATTGGCAAGCAATGGAATGAATGAAGAGCAGTTCTATGCTGGTCAAAGTTTTGATCTTAAAATCCAGCAACTTGTTAATTCCGTTGCCAGGACCGAGCTTGCGAACCCCAAGTTAGCAGGTATTATTTCTTCGCTTTATCAAACTGAGAGACAAGTACAAACCTTGCAATTTAGTGCTAAAGATTACATCTCAAAAGTAAATCCGAGCCCTGAAGAGCTGAAGGATTTTTACGAATCTAATGCTAAATTATTTGAGCGCCCTGAATACATAGATGTTGAATACATTGTTCTAAAGGCTGATCCTAAGGAGGATCAAAAGGTATTTAGCGAACGAGCAGATCAGTTTGCCAATCTAACTTATGATCAATCAGATAGTCTCAAGCCTGCTGCTGATAAATTGAAGCTGAGCATTCAGTCTCAAAAAGGGGTAACTCGTTCAGGTGCGCCCGGCGTTGCAAAAGATCATCCCTTGGCCAATCCAAAAGTAGTGCAATCTCTATATGCGCAAGAGGCGCTTACCAACAAGCGCAATATTGAGGCTGTACAAGTCTCACCAGGTGTATTGGTTTCTGCTCGTGTAGTGACTTTGCACCCAGCCCAAGTCTTGCCATTTGCAGAAGTTTCATCGGAAGTGAAGCGCCAAGTAACGCAGCGTGCAGCTGAAAAGTTAGCCATTAGCGCAGCAAATGAAAAGCTTGCTAGCTTAGAGAAGGATCCCAAGAATGGTAGCGGCTTTGCTAGCCCAATTTGGATCTCTCGTAACAATCCAGGCAATTTGCTTGGATCATCGCTTGATGAGATCATGACTATTAGTCCAGATAAGTTGCCGGCAGTAGTTTCCGTTGCAAATCCAGGGCTTGGAACAACCATTTATCGCATTGATCAGGTTCGCCAACCAACGTCTTCAGACCCAAAAATAATAAAGGCTCAAGCCCAACAGATTCAGGCTTTAGCGGCCCAATCTGAATTTGCTGGTTTTATGAATTACTGGCGTAATCATGCCAATGTCAAAACAATTAATCCTTTAAAGCCTGCAAGTACTGGCGCTGGTAGTTAGATTCCTGATTCACTCTATCGAGCTATACCAATACTCACCTTAACAATTTTTGATATGGGGCCATTGCGCCCCATACGTTTTTGAAGAGAATGGTCTGTGCATCCACATTCGGATGAATACGGTCAGCTTGAAATAGGTCCGAACGAGTAGCCACTCCCTCTAAAAAAAATGGAATAAGTTCTATTTTTTCTTCCTTGGCTAATCTGGGATATAGGTCTTTAAATTGGCTAGTGTAGATTTGGCCATAGTTTGGAGGGATCTGCATGCCAAATAGCAGAACTTTTGCTCCAGCTTGTTTACTTAAGCGAATCATCTTACGTATATTTGCTTCTGTTTCTGCAATTGGTAGCCCTCGTAATGCATCATTAGCGCCAAGCTCAATCATTACGATCTGAGGTTTTTTGTCTTTCAAGAGTGCTGGTAAGCGCGTAAGGCCACCCGAGCTTGTTTCGCCACTAATACTTGAATTAAAAACAATCGCAGAACTAGCGCTTTTTTTTAATTGCTCCTCAAGCAGATTTACCCAGCCAGAACCTCTTGGTAGCCCGTATTCTGCAGATAGGCTGTCACCGTGAACCAAAATGACTGTATTGGTTTGCGAATGGGAATGAAAACTAATTAACAGGCAAAATAGACCTATTACTATTGTTTTTAAATTGTTGTACCTATAACGCATTAATTGAACTCAAAAAATAGACTCCACATGAATACGCTTTCTAAAGCCATCATTGCACGCCATCTTGCCAAGCTAGTTAAAACAGCTGATGGAGACTTGGGTATTTTGCACGATATTGACTTTGAGATCGAGCAAGGCGAGAGCGTTGCTATCGTTGGGGCCTCAGGTTCAGGTAAAAGTACCTTGTTGAGTTTATTGGCCGGATTAGACTTACCTACAAGCGGACAAGTACTTTTGATGGATCAGAGTCTTTCTGAGATGGATGAAGATGGCAGGGCGCAAGTGCGAGGAAAGTTTGTGGGGTTTGTTTTTCAGTCATTTCAGCTTTTACCTCAATTAAATGCCTTGGAAAATGTCATGCTTCCATTGGAGTTATCAGGCATTAGCGCCACAGATGCTAAAACTCAGGCACAGATTTGGCTTGATAAAGTGGGCTTGCAAAGTCGGATGACCCATTTTCCAAGAACTCTTTCTGGCGGAGAGCAACAAAGAGTGGCTCTAGCAAGAGCTTTTGTTAATAAGCCTGCCATTCTATTTGCTGATGAGCCGACAGGTAGCTTAGATGAGGCCAGTGGAAATCGCGTCATTGAGCTTCTTTTTGAGCTAAATGAAGAAAATTCCTCCACTTTGGTCTTGGTTACCCATGATCCCGCCTTGGCGGCTAGGTGTAGTCGTCAATTAACGCTTCAGGGTGGGGGATTGGTTTAATCAAAACCTTATAATCTTGGGATGTCTTCATTCTGTTGCTTGCCCGGGGCAAATGCCCTCTCAGCCTTTCGCCAACAGCGACTTCTAGCTTCGCTTGCCGCCCAAGGAATTCAACTTGAGTCGATTGAGGCTCAATACCTGCACTTTATCTGGTCTCAATCAGAGTTAAGCCCTAAAGAGATGGGAGTTCTGGAGAGTTTGCTAACTTATGGCCAAGCTTTTCAATCTCAATTAAAAGAAGGTGGAACCTGGTTTAGTAAAGGCTCTTCAAAACAAAGTGCAATTTCTATCCCACGCTTTGGAACTGTTTCGCCATGGGCTAGCAAAGCAACTGATATTGCACGTCAGTGTGGTTTAGATGTACTGCGTATCGAGCGAGGCATTCAATTTACTTGGCAAAGTAAAAAATCCTTAAGCGCCGGGCAAATGCAGATCGTTTTAGCGAGTCTGCATGATCGGATGACTGAAGTTGTTATTGACAGCATTGATCAAGCTAGCGCGCTATATCAAACTTTACAAGATCGCCCCCTTATTCGTATTCCTGTGCTGACTGAAGGAAGAGCAGCACTAGATCAAGCCAATCAAGAATTAGGCTTAGCATTATCAGACGATGAAGTAGCCTACCTCACTGAGAATTTCGTACGCTTGGAACGTAATCCGAGTGATGTTGAGCTCATCATGTTTGCTCAGGCCAATAGCGAGCACTGTCGCCACAAGATTTTTAATTCTAGCTGGACCATTGATGGCGATGATCAAGATAAATCATTATTTGCCATGATCCGTAATACCCATCAACTACAGCCAGAGGGCACCATTGTTGCCTATTCTGATAACTCAGCTGTGATGGTTGGATGTGAGGCGGAAACTTGGGTTCCACAAGGCAATGATCACCGCTATGAAAAGGATACGCGTTTAGTTCATACCTTGATGAAGGTGGAGACACATAACCACCCAACGGCGATTGCACCATTTCCAGGAGCATCTACTGGTGCTGGCGGTGAAATTCGAGATGAGGGTGCGACTGGAGTTGGTGGCAGACCCAAGGCTGGTCTGACTGGCTTCTCTGTATCTAATCTCAATATTCCTGGCACTGATTTACCATGGGAAGCGGAGAAATATGGCAAGCCTGAACGCATAGCAACACCGTTGCAGATCATGATTGATGGCCCACTTGGCGGCGCAGCTTTTAATAATGAATTCGGCCGTCCGATATTGGGTGGATATTTTCGAGTATTCGAACAAACGCTTGAAGGACTTCGTCGTGGCTACCATAAGCCCATCATGATTGCTGGAGGAATTGGCAGTATTGATGCTATTCATACAGCCAAAAAAGAAATTAAACCAGGACATTTATTAGTTCAGTTAGGTGGTCCTGGTATGCGTATTGGTATGGGTGGCGCCACTGGCAGCTCAGTAGCAACTGGTACAAATACAGCAGATTTAGATTTTGATTCTGTTCAGCGTGGCAACCCTGAGATGGAGCGTCGGGCTCAAGAAGTAATTAATGCCTGTCGTGCTTTAGGTGCGCATAATCCGATCGTCTCTATTCATGATGTCGGTGCTGGAGGTCTATCAAATGCGTTTCCTGAGCTAGCTGATGGCGCTGGATTGGGTGCTCAATTTAAGCTGCGCAATGTTCCACTTGAAGAAAGTGGCATGAGTCCTGCAGAGATTTGGTGCAATGAATCTCAAGAGCGCTATGTACTAGCCATCGAATCTAAAGATCTTGAGTTATTGCAATCCTTATGTGAGCGTGAGCGTTGTCCATTTGCTGTTGTTGGGCAAGCTACCAAAGAGCGTCAACTGCAGCTGAGCGACTCTAAGTATTCGCTTGAAAGTGATGATTCAATGCCCATTGATATGCCGATGGAGGTATTACTTGGTAAGCCACCTAGAATGCATCGGGATGTTGAGCGTGTTCAGCAGCATTTTGAAGAGCTTGATGTTACTGATGCTGATTTAGCCAATTGTGTTGCATGGGTATTGCAGCAACCAACTGTCGCTAGCAAATCCTTCTTAATTACGATTGGCGATCGAACCGTTGGTGGTTTAAATGCTCGTGACCCCTTTGTCGGTCCATGGCAAGTCCCCGTCGCTGATTGTGCTGTAACGATCATGGATTACAAAGGCTATCGCGGTGAAGTGATGACTATGGGTGAGCGCACACCATTAGCAGTAATCGACGCCCCTGCAGCTGCCAGAATGGCAGTTGGCGAGGCCCTCACCAATTTATTGGCCGCTGATATTCGCCGTCTTGAAGATGTCAAGCTCTCTGCCAACTGGATGGCGGCTTGCGGCTCACCTGGTGAGGATGCCAAGCTCTACGATTCAGTAAGAGCCATAGGTTTGGACTTGTGCCCAGCCTTGGGAATATCTATACCAGTTGGTAAAGATTCATTATCGATGGCAACAGCTTGGCAGGATGATGGTAAGGATAAAAAGGTTGTTTCACCCGTTTCATTAATCATCTCTGCTTTTGCTTCGGTTCAAGATGTGCGCAAAACAACCACTCCGTTACTTAAACTCAAGGATGAGTCAGGAGCACCTTTAGAAACCGAACTTATCTTGATTGATTTAGGTCGAGGCAAGAATCGCATGGCCGGCAGTATTTTGGCACAAGTACTTAATCAATCTGGTAAGTCTGCTCCTAATGTTGATCATCCAGAGGATCTAAAGGCCCTCGCTGCAGCGATCATAGCGCTGCGCAAAAAAGATTGTCTATTGGCTTATCACGATCGCTCAGACGGTGGGTTATTTACTTGTATTGCGGAGATGGCATTTGCATCACATTGTGGTATTTCAATTAACGTTGACATGATTGCGGTTGATGTTGGACAAGAGGCAGATTGGGGTGATGCTAAAAACTGGGCCCAGCAAGTCTCAGGCCTGCGTCATGAGCAGACCATACGCGCATTATTTAACGAAGAATTGGGTGCGGTTATCCAAATTCGTAAAGAAGATCGTGATGCGGTCTTTGCCACCTTACGTGAACTTAGTCTAAGTGCCTATAGCCATGTAGTTGCAAAACCAAATACGAATGGTCGTCTAGAAATTTGGCGCGATGCAAAGAATATTTTTGCGCAACCGCGTGAAGTCTTACAAAAGATGTGGACTAATACTAGTTATCAAATCGCGCGATTGAGAGATAACCCAGATTGCGCCGATAGTGAGTTTGGTTTGTTGGACAATATTGTTGATCCCGGTATGTCACCAAAGCTTACGTTTGATATTGCAGAGGATATTTCAGCACCTTTTATCAAGCAGAATTTAAGACCAAAGGTGGCAATCTTGCGTGAGCAAGGTGTCAATTCTCATGTAGAAATGGCTTATGCCGTGAATTGGGCTGGATTTGATAGTTATGACGTACATATGTCTGATCTTCTATCTGGAAAAACAAAGTTAGATGATTTCCGTGGCTTGATTGCTTGTGGTGGCTTTAGTTATGGGGATGTGCTGGGGGCAGGCGAGGGCTGGGCTAAAACTATTCTCTTTAATACGCAATTACGTGATCAGTTCTCTTCCTTCTTTTTGCGCCAAGATAGTTTTGCTTTGGGTGTTTGTAATGGCTGCCAAATGATGAGTAACCTCGCTGGGATTATTCCTGGCGCTGAGAATTGGCCTAAATTTACCCGCAATCAATCAGAGCAATACGAAGCTCGCTTAGTCATGACTGAGGTCGTGGAGTCGCCTTCGATCTTTACGCAGGGCATGGCAGGAAGTCATTTGCCAATAGCGATCGCCCATGGCGAAGGCTTTGCTAACTTCAGTCAAAAGGGTAATTTAGACCAACTACAAAAGCAGGGCTTAGCCGTAGTACGTTTTGTAGATCATGGTGGAAAGCCTACTGAAACCTATCCCATGAATCCAAATGGTTCTCCGGGCGGCCTAACTGGCGTCACTACCCCTGATGGCCGCTTTACGGTCATGATGCCTCACCCTGAGCGCGTTTTTAGAGCGGTACAAATGAGTTGGTGCCCACCGCAGTGGTTAAATACACCAGATGGCGCAAGCCCTTGGATGCGCTTGTTCCGCAATGCTCGAGTTTGGGCAAAGTAAGTTGTCAAATTCCAGCAGGATATCAATGGAGCCGGTTACTTTTTCTGAAAGTGGTGGTGTTCGATATTTGCACTTTGGTAGTGAGCTGATTCAAGGAGCGATGCGTATCCGTGATCCGGATGAAATCTACCTTGAATATAACCAGCAAATGATGGCATGGTTGCTATTTCTTGAAACAAAACCAGGAATGCGGGTTGCACAGTTGGGTCTCGGAACCGGTGCTTTAACTAAATTTACACATCGCTTCTGTCCCGCGGTAAAAAGTACTGTAGTAGAGCTAAACCCTGCCGTAACAGTTTCAGCTCGTAGTATGTTTTTTACTCCTGATGATGATCGTAGGTTAGAAACACTTCAGACAGATGCAAAGCTATTCGTCAATAAGTCAAAATATAAGAACTTTTTTGATGCAGTTCAAGTTGATCTTTATGATGCGATTTGTGATGGTCCTGCAGCTAGCTCATTAGATTTCTACAATGGATGCAAAGACATTCTCAAGTCTCCAGGCGTATTGACCGTCAATCTTTTCTCTCGTCATAAGAGTTTTGAGCTTAATCTCAACCATATATGCGAGGCATTTGATAATCGCGTACTTTTGTTTCCAGAGTCACATGATTGCAATGTGGTTGCCATTGCATTTAAAGGACCAAAACTTGATGTGCAATGGAAAGAGGTTGCTAAGCGCGCTAAGCTGATTATGGAAAAGACAGGTTTACCTACCCATGCTTGGGCATCTGGTTTAAGCCGAGAAAATGCTCATCAAGAAAGCAAGCTCTTCATTTGAGGATAAGAAAAAAGGCGATCAAATGATCGCCTTTTTAATTGCCCAAATAAATCGGGGGCTAATGCTTAAACAGTAACTGTATCAGCTACATCGCTGAATGATTTGATCTTGTCAAAGTTCATATAGCGATAAACTTCTTCGGCATTCGCATTGAGTGAGCCCAATTGATCAAGATATTCTTGCATCGTCGGGATGCGACCCAAAAGGGCTGCAACTGCAGAAAGTTCTGCAGAGGCTAAATAAACCCGCGTATCTATGCCCAAGCGATTTGGGAAGTTGCGGGTCGATGTTGACACAGCGGTAGAGCCTTTACGAATTTGCGCTTGATTACCCATGCAAAGTGAGCAGCCTGGAGTCTCCATACGAGCGCCTGTTCGGCCGAGTACTCCGTAATAACCTTCTTCAGTGAGAACCATTTGATCCATTTTTGTTGGAGGCGCAATCCAAAGACGGGTTGGCATATCAGTCTTGCCCTCAAGAACTTTGCCTGCTGCACGGAAGTGACCAATATTGGTCATGCATGATCCAATGAAGACCTCATCAATTTTCTCGCCAGCAACCTCAGAAAGGAATTTCACATCATCTGGGTCATTAGGGCAGGCAAGGATAGGTTCTTTGATTTCATTCATATCAATTTCAATGATCTCAGCATAGTCTGCATTCGGATCAGCTTTGAGTAATTCTGGCTTTGCAATCCACGCTTCCATTGCCTTGATACGACGACCTAAGGTGCGCTTATCTTCATATCCATTGGCAATCATCCACTTCATTAGAGTGATGTTGGAACGCATATATTCAATGATGGGTTCTTTATTCAATTGAACTGCACAACCACCAGCAGAGCGCTCAGCAGAAGCATCTGATAGCTCAAATGCTTGCTCAACTTTTAGATCGGGCAATCCTTCAATTTCTAAAATGCGGCCTGAGAACACGTTCTTCTTACCTTGTTTTTCAACAGTAAGTAAACCTTTCTTGATCGCATACAGAGGAATTGCATTTACTAAATCACGCAATGTGATGCCGGGCTGCATCTTGCCCTTAAAGCGGATCAAAACGGATTCAGGCATATCTAGAGGCATTACTCCAGTAGCCGCGGCAAAGGCCACTAAGCCAGAGCCTGCGGGGAAAGAGATACCGATAGGGAAACGGGTATGACTATCTCCACCAGTACCGCATGTATCAGGCAAGAGTAAGCGATTTAACCAGCTATGAATCACCCCATCACCCGGACGCAAGGCAACGCCACCACGGTTGGTCATAAAGGCAGGTAATTCATGATGGGTGCGGATATCTACTGGCTTTGGATATGCGGATGTGTGGCAGAAAGATTGCATGACTAAGTCTGCAGAAAAGCCCAAACAAGCTAGATCCTTTAATTCATCACGAGTCATTGGACCTGTAGTGTCCTGTGAGCCCACTGTCGTCATATGTGGCTCACAGTAAGTACCAGGACGCACGCCCTGGCCCTCAGGCAGGCCGCAAGCACGACCAACCATTTTCTGCGCCAAGCTGAAACCCTTCTTGTTATCAGGAGGACTCACTGGCAATCGGAATACGGTAGAAGCAGGTAAACCAAGAGCTGCGCGAGCCTTTGCAGTTAAACCACGTCCCACGATTAATGGGATGCGACCACCCGCACGAACTTCATCTAAGATCACTGGTGATTTAAGGGTAAAGGAAGCAATTTCTTGACCATTTTTAAATGCTTTACCTTCGTATGGGCGCAGTTCAATCTCATCACCCATATTCATATCAGAAACATCGAGCTCAATTGGTAGGGCGCCTGCATCTTCCATCGTGTTGAAGAAAATTGGCGCAATTTTAGTGCCCAAACAAACACCACCAAAACGCTTATTAGGCACAAAAGGAATATCTTGACCGGTCCACCACAGTACAGAGTTAGTGGCGGATTTACGCGAAGAGCCGGTACCTACAACATCGCCAACATATGCGATTTGATTACCTTTTTTCTGCAAAGATTCGATTTGCTTCATGGGGCCACGCACACCAACTTCATCGGGCTCGATACCTGGGCGTGGGTTCTTGAGCATGATCGTCGCATGCAGGGGAATATCTGGACGACTCCAGGCATCAGGGGCTGGCGACAAGTCATCGGTATTGGTTTCACCAGTCACTTTAAATACTGTTAGCTTCATGCTTTCTGGAACGGCGGGGCGAGTTGTAAACCATTCGGCATCAGCCCAGCTTTGCATAACTTCTTTAGCATATGCATTGCCTTTTTCAGATAATTCCTGCACATCGTTAAAGTAGTCAAACATGAGTAAGGTCTTCTTCAGCGCTGCTGCAGCTGTTGCGGCACACTCAGAATCACTTAATAATTCCACTAAAGGTTTGATGTTGTAACCGCCAAGCATAGTTCCCAAGAGCTCTGTTGCTTTTACTCTCGAAATCAATGGGGATTTTTCAGTGCCCTTAGCAACAGCATCTAAAAACTCTGCTTTCACCTTAGCTGCTTCATCAACTCCAGCAGGAACTCGATGAGTGATCAGTTCGAGTAATTCCGCTTCTTTACCCTTTGGTGGGTTCTTGAGTAAACCCACTAATTCAGCAGTTTGGTCTTTAGAAAGGGGGAGGGCAGGAATACCAAGGGTGGCGCGCTCGGCAACTTGGGCGTTGTAGGCTTCTAGCATCGTGTTTCCTATCGGGTAAGAGTGATCGATAAAAAGAGAATTCAGGGTTATTCACCCCATTATCGGTATTGTAATTCGGAATTCATGTCTTATATAAGACTTAATACACAAATTTCCCAAAAAATAGGGTTAATTGACTAAAACAAGCCAAAATTCAGCCTAAAAAACACACTAAAAATAGCGTGTATTGCCAATGGGTGGAATTAAGAGGTGAGAAGAAAAATGCCGTACCTCATTTCTGAGTGATATAAGTCATTGGCTTGGATGGAATTTTTTTTAACCGAACAAGCTATCGTTATAATTACTTTTTCCAACAGAGCTTAAGCGATGACCAAATACGTTTTTGTCACTGGTGGTGTGGTTTCTTCTTTAGGGAAAGGAATTGCAGCTGCCTCGCTTGCCGCGATTCTTGAATCCCGCGGCCTGAAAGTCACCCTCCTAAAATTAGATCCATACATCAATGTTGACCCAGGGACAATGAGCCCTCTTCAGCATGGAGAAGTTTTTGTAACTGAGGATGGTGCTGAGACGGATCTCGATCTTGGCCATTACGAGCGCTTTGTATCTGCAAAAATGCGCAAAAGTAATAACTTTACGACTGGCCAAATCTATGAATCGGTCATCAGTAAAGAGCGGCGCGGTGAATATCTTGGCAAGACTGTACAAGTAATTCCACATATTACGAATGAAATTCAGGCTTTTGTAGAGCGCGGCGCTAAAGCTAGCCATGACGGTAAAGCAGATATTGCTATTTGCGAGATTGGCGGAACGGTTGGAGATATCGAGTCGCTGCCTTTTTTAGAGGCTGCTCGTCAAATGAGTATTCGCCTGCCAAAGCATAGCTGCGCATTTGTACATCTGACCCTAGTACCTTATATCAGTAGTGCAGGGGAGCTTAAAACAAAGCCCACCCAACATTCAGTCCAAAAATTACGTGAGATTGGCATCATGCCTACGGTTTTATTGTGCCGTGCTGACCGCCCAATTCCTGAGGATGAGCGAGCCAAGATTTCGCTATTCTCAAACGTGCGTGAAGAGAATGTTATTTCAGTGTGGGATGTTGATACGATTTATAAGATCCCTGAGATGCTTCATGCCCAAGGCATGGATGACTTGATATGTAGTGAGCTTGATATAGAGGCTAAGCCGGCTGATTTATCGGTCTGGGCAAATCTCGTTTATGAATTGGCTAATCCCCAACATGAGGTCACCATTGGTATGGTTGGCAAGTATGTTGAATTAACCGAATCCTACAAATCTTTAATTGAAGCTTTACGTCATGCTGGGATTCATAATCACACACGCGTCAATATTAATTACATTGATTCAGAAGTAATTGAAAAAGATGGGGTTGATTGCCTCAATAAGCTTGATGCTATTTTGGTTCCTGGCGGCTTTGGCAAACGTGGTACTGAAGGAAAGATTGCTGCCATTCGGTATGCCCGCGAAAATCAAGTTCCTTATTTAGGTATTTGCTTAGGGATGCAACTAGCTGTTATTGAGTTCGCGCGACATGTTGCTGGTATTGAAGCGGCAAATAGCACCGAGTTTGATCCTGATACTAATAATCCAGTAGTTGCCCTAATTACCGAATGGGTTGATCGTGAGGGCCGTGTTGAAAAGCGCAGTAATGACTCTGATCTTGGGGGATCTATGCGTTTAGGATCACAGCGCTGCCCGGTAAAAGATGACACCTTGGCCCACGAGATCTATGGCTCAGAAGTGAATGAGCGACATCGCCATCGCTACGAAGTGAATAATGCCTATGTTCCGCGCCTAGAAAAAGCTGGCCTAGTTATTTCTGCAAGAACTCCTAATGAGTCATTGCCGGAGATGATGGAATTACCTGTGAACATGCATCCTTGGTTCTTTGGCGTTCAGTTTCATCCCGAGTTCACATCGACACCACGCGATGGACATCCTTTATTTTCAGCATTTATTAAAGCATCCTTGATTCACCATGATGCTACTGTTGCACAAGCAGCTTAAGGAGATTTAATGAGCTCATTTAAGTTATGTGGATTCGACGTTGGCTTAGATAAACGTTTTTTCCTGATTGCTGGCCCATGTGTAATTGAATCCGAGCAATCTGCTTTGGATATTGCTGGTGAGTTAAAGGTAATTACTAGTTCACTCGGCATCCCTTTTATTTATAAATCGTCATTTGATAAAGCTAACCGCTCATCAGGTACTTCTTTTCGTGGTTTAGGAATGGAAAGAGGCTTGGAGATTTTGGCTAAGGTCAAACGTGACATTGGTGTGCCAGTCCTAACAGATATCCATGACGTTAGTGAAATTGAGCCAGTCTCAAAAGTAGTTGATGTATTGCAGACACCTGCATTTTTATGTAGGCAGACAGACTTCATTCGTGCCTGCGCTCAGAGCGGTAAACCAATCAACTTTAAAAAGGGACAATTTTTGTCTCCGCATGAGATGCTCAATGTGATTGAGAAAGCGCGCGCTGCAGCTGCTGAGAAAAATCTTCCAGATCAATTTATGGTTTGTGAGCGTGGTGCATCTTTTGGTTACAACAACTTAGTATCTGATATGCGCAGCCTTGCTATCATGCGTGAAACCCATGCACCTGTTGTTTTTGATGCCACTCATTCTGTTCAATTACCTGGTGGGCAAGGTAATGCAAGCGGTGGCCAGCGAGAGTTTGTCCCTGTTTTGGCGCGTGCTGCTGTCGCAGTTGGTATTAGTGGTTTATTTATGGAAACCCATCCAGACCCTGCAAAAGCGCTTTCAGATGGTCCTAATGCTGTGCCACTTCATCGCATGAAGGAGTTGCTTGAGTCACTTGCATCCATTGATGCGGTAGTTAAGAATTCCGGATCTTTTTTAGAGGATAGCTTTAAATAAAAGCTTTCAATCTACGATTTAAGAAATGGTTTTTAGTAGCAGAATTTATTTTTTATTAAGGAGGGTGCATGAGCGCCATTGTTGACATTATTGGTAGGGAAGTTTTAGATTCGCGTGGTAATCCCACAGTTGAGTGTGATGTATTGCTTGAATCTGGTGTCATGGGTCGTGCAGCAGTTCCTTCTGGAGCTTCAACTGGTTCACGTGAAGCAATAGAACTTCGTGATGGTGATAAAGAGCGCTACCTTGGTAAAGGTGTTCTGAAAGCAGTTCAAAATATCAACGTTGAAATCGCTGAAACCATTCTGGGTCTAGATGCCAGCGAGCAAGCATTTCTTGACCATACCCTAATTGATTTGGATGGCACTCACAACAAAGCCCGCTTAGGTGCCAATGCAACTCTGGCCGTTTCAATGGCGGTCGCACGCGCTGCTGCAGAAGAGGCTGGCTTGCCTTTATATCGTTATTTTGGCGGCTCAGGAGGGATGCAATTACCTGTTCCGATGATGAACATTGTTAATGGCGGTGCTCACGCAAATAACAGCCTTGACATACAAGAGTTCATGATCATGCCGGTTGGTGCACAAAGTTTCCGTGAAGCCCTCAGGTGTGGCGCTGAAATTTTCCATGAGCTCAAAAAAATTATCGGCTCTCAAGGGATGCCGACTACTGTTGGTGATGAAGGTGGTTTTGCTCCAAACTTTAAGAGTAACCAAGAGTGCTTGCAGACCATCATGAAGGCAATTGAAGGTGCTGGCTATCAAGCGGGCGAAGATGTTCTTTTGGCATTAGATTGCGCCGCAAGTGAGTTTTATAAAGATGGAAAATACAATTTATCTGGCGAGGGTCTTCAGTTAACCTCAAGTGAATTCTCAGATTACCTTGGTAACTTAGCGGATCAATTCCCTATCGTATCCATTGAAGATGGTATGCATGAAAGCGATTGGGATGGTTGGGCAGATATTACCCAAAAACTGGGCAAGAAAATTCAACTGGTGGGGGATGATTTATTTGTAACCAATACCCGAATTCTTAAAGAGGGTATTGAAAAAGGAATCGCCAATTCTATTCTGATTAAGATTAATCAAATAGGCACTTTGACCGAAACCTTTGCTGCCATTGAAATGGCAAAGCGCGCAAACTATACGGCAGTTATCTCTCATCGCTCTGGAGAGACTGAAGACAGCACTATTGCAGATATCGCTGTAGGTACTAATGCTGGTCAAATTAAAACAGGATCCTTATCAAGATCAGATCGAATTTCTAAGTACAACCAATTGCTTCGCATTGAAGAAGATCTAGGTGATGTTGCCACTTATCCTGGCAAATCTGTCTTTTACAACCTAAAACGATAATTCATTACAACGTTTCATTATGCGGATCGTCATCTACTCGATGCTGCTATTGCTAATAGCAATACAGTACCCATTGTGGTTGGGAAAGGGTGGATGGCTTAAGGTTTATGAGATGGAAAAGCAGTTAGAGCTACAACAAGCTAAAAATAGTCTTTTGACTCTACGTAATGCGAAATTAGCGGGTGATGTGAAGGATTTAAAAGAGGGTACTCGAGCGATTGAAGAGCGTGCCCGCGTAGAACACGGCATGATTAAAGAAGGTGAATTTTTTGTACAAATTTTACCGCTTGAAAAGCCTGTGAATAATGCATCAGAGGGTGAAAAGCCAGTCACATCAAAGCAATAGGTACCAGTCTCAATGACCTTTTGAAGGAGGTCTTGTGGCATCTGTGAGTGATTCGGTTTTAAATACCTGGCGACAATCAACCGCATCAAAGCGATACGCTTTTCCACAAAAATCACATTCTGTTTCGACAGCGTCTTGCTCTGCTAGGATGCTTTCTACCTCCTGTTCACCAAGCATCCTCAAAACATCGGCAACCTTAGTTCGTGAGCAACGACAGGAAAATTGAATAGGGCGTGCAGGAAAACTACGGACCCCATTTTCAGCAGACTCCTCTAAAAAAAGTCGACGCAAAATTGTTTGGGGCGGCAATGTCAATAATTCTTCGTTGGTAATTGTTTCGCCAAGAGCCTGAATACGATTCCAGCCTTCTTGCGCCACCTGAGGGTCAAGATGAATATGGCCGCCAGAGTTAGGGAGGCGCTGAAGGAGTAACCCACCTACATGGGTTTCGTTTGAAGCTAGCCAAATTCGGGTGTCCAATTGTTCAGAATTTTGCATGTATAAGGCAATTGCCTCAGCAGCGCTAGTTACTGGTTTAATCACAGTCCCGCTATGTTCTTGTAGAGCCACAATTCCTTGATATGGGGGGTTGCCCGGCTGTCGGTCTGCGGGGTCAAGCGTAATGACTAGTCGACCAGTATTTTGGGCATCAAGTAACTCACCAAGACTAGCGTCTGGATCAATGGTATCGGCTTCAACCGATAGTTTGACAGTAGCTCGCATAGTAAGGTCTGATTTACATTCCACCACTAAAAGCGCAATAGGACCTTTGCTTTGAGCTTGAATAATCAAGGTCCCATCAAACTTGAGACTAGCACTCAAAAGGGTGGCTGCACCCACAAAATCACCCAAAATCCGCCTAATTACTGGCGGGTCATTTCTGCGCTCAAGCACAGCTTGCCAGGCGCTGCTAATTGAGACAATTTCCCCACGAACTGGGGCGCCATCGCATATAAAGACTAGTAATTCATTCATAGGTCAAAGTATCCACTTTTTTTAAAAGAGAGCGGCTATTTGATAAAAAGAGAGGTCAACCTGAGATAATGCCATTTATGCATATACGTACACGATTCGCCCCCAGTCCCACGGGCTTCATTCATCTGGGCAACCTTCGTAGCGCTCTCTATCCTTGGGCATTTGCGCGCCATAACCAGGGCGATTTTATTCTTCGTATTGAAGATACCGATTTAGAGCGCTCTACCCAAGAAGCCGTTGATGTGATCATTGAGGGAATGGCTTGGTTAGGTTTAGATTTAGATGAGGGACCTATCTACCAAATGCAACGCATTGATCGCTATCGTGAGGTTGTAAAGCAAATGTTAGATAGCGGTCTCGCTTACCCCTGCTATATGAGCGAAGATGAGCTCAATAAGCTTCGTGACCACCAAATGGCCAACAAGGAAAAGCCGCGTTATAACGGTTTGTGGCGCCCTGAGCCTGGCAAGACATTGCCTCCAATACCCGAGGGCATCCTACCCGTTATTCGCTTTAAGAACCCCATCGGCGGCTCAGTTATTTGGCAAGATGCTGTTAAGGGTCAGATTGAAATTAGCAATGATGAGCTTGATGATCTGGTGATTGCCCGTCCAGATGGCACGCCAACATACAACTTTTGTGTGGTGGTAGATGACATAGATATGAAAATCACTCATGTGATTCGTGGCGATGATCATGTGAACAATACGCCACGTCAAATTAATATCATGAAGGCATTGGGCGGAGTACCCCCTGTCTACGCCCATCTACCTACTGTCTTAAATGACTCTGGTGAAAAGATGAGTAAACGCAATGGTGCAATGAGTGTACGAGACTATCAAAAAGCAGGGTACTTGCCAGAGGCTATCTTAAATTACTTGGCCCGCTTGGGTTGGTCCCATGGAGATGCCGAAGTATTCACTAAGGAACAGTTTGTTCATTGGTTTGACTTAGAAAGCTTGGGCAGATCGCCTGCGCAGCATAATCCTGAAAAACTACTTTGGCTCAATCACCAATATATTCAAAATGCTGACCCTGCTAAGTTGGCTGAATCTACAAAACCTTTTGCTCATGAGTTAGGAATTGATACCGAGCAGGGCCCTAATTTCGTTGAAGTAGTTTCCCTATTAAAAGATCGCGCAAATACTTTGCTGGAAATTGCAGAGGGAGCAAAGCTCTTTTATCTTCCGGCTCCTAATCATGATGCTGAGCAAATTGCTGCGAATATTCCACAAGAAATTGTTCCGGCATTACAAGATTTAATTGAATTAATTAAGATCGCTGATCATTCGAAGCTTGCTTATGGGGCAGCTTTTAAAGAGATACTTTCTAAGCATGCGATCAAAATGCCAGCCTTAGCAATGCCAGTTCGTTATGCTTTATTTGCTACAACTCAGACTCCAGCCATCGATTCTGTCATGGTGGTTTTAGGTAAGGAGGAGGTAGTAAAAAGGCTCTCTAAGGTCATCTAGTCCAGAATTTGCGCCTCTGCACAAAAATAGGCTAAAATCTTGGATTGTTTTGAGTGTCTTGTAGATTTATTGCGGGATTACGGGGGTATAGCTCAGCTGGGAGAGCGCTTGCATGGCATGCAAGAGGTCAGCGGTTCGATCCCGCTTATCTCCACCAAGCATTTAAAATAGAGGTTAGTTGTAGTCCAGGTCCCCATCGTCTAGAGGCCTAGGACATCACCCTTTCACGGTGAGTACGGGGGTTCGAATCCCCCTGGGGACGCCAAAGATTTTGGCTAGTTGTGGGTATTAGTTGTTAGTGACACAAGTAGCACTCGTTGCATTTGGAGCGGTAGTTCAGTTGGTTAGAATATCGGCCTGTCACGCCGAGGGTCGCGGGTTCGAGTCCCGTCCGCTCCGCCAAATATTAAAAAGCCTCTATCAAGAGGCTTTTTCTTTTACTTCTTCAGTCACATCTTCTTTGTGTTGCTTGGCGGCTTAGGCGCAGCTTTGTATAAAGGCTCTACAGCAGGTATTAATGCTGTCAATTGCTCAATTCTGGTTTCTCCAGAAGGGTGGGTTGATAAAAACTCAGGAGAGCTCTTACCTTTATTCGTCTTAATCATTTTTTGCCACACCGTAATAGCACCCATTGGGTTGTAACCTGCACGCGCTGCAAGTTCAAGCCCTATGGCATCTGCCTCAGATTCATTTTCTCTAGAGTTCGGCAGTACGAAAACATAATGTGCCATTTGATTAGCTGCACTGACAGCTGAACCATAACTTCCAGCAGCTGCCATAGCCACATTGACTGCAAGATTTTGCGCCATTGCTTGTGATACTCGCTCTCTACCATGCTCTCTTAGGGCATGTGCAATCTCATGGCCCATGATGGCGGCAATCTCATCATCATTTAGATTCAATTGCTCAATAATCCCTGTATAAAAAGTAATCTTTCCGCCTGGTGCACAAGTGGCATTCAATATCGGCGCATCAATTAAGGTGAGGCGCCAATCCCATTGCTTAGTGTCATCACGAAATGCCTCTGTTTGTGGGATCAAGCGATTAGCTATGAACTTTAAGCGCTCATAGGTTGGTCCAGATGTTACTAAAACATTTTTTTGTTTAGCTTTTTGGTTCTGCTCGTTATAGCTGATGGCAGATAGGCGATCTACTTCAGCTGAGGAGATCATCATGAATTGAGAGCGATTAACCCCTACAGTACCCGGTCTTGTAGTGTTAGCGCAAGCTGAAAGGGTGGCGATGAAGACAAGGATTAAATATAAATAGACTCTCAAATTCAATCCTTGCCTCTACAGCAAATTACTTCTTCTTTGGAGCAGTTATAGATGCTGCCATTGCATCGTAATAAATCACTTTTACCTGCTCTCCAACAGCAACATCTGCCAATAATTGGGGATTTTTGACGGTTACAGTGGTGACTTTGCCGCTTGGGCCTTTAACTGACACCAGTTTTTTGGTGCGATCAACTGCAACAATATCCGCAATAATGGTCGTTGTATTGGAAATCAAGCGAGTTGGTTTTTCACCTGGCTTGGAAGTTGTTTCTGAGGCAGTTTCTACCTTACTACGAATACCATCACTTTTAGTTTTGATGAGTTCAATGGCCATAGCCAATTCGTAGTTCACATTTAAACGATCACCTTTTTTAATCTGGTCAAAATTCTTAATTTCTGGACCGGCTACAAATTTTGATTCACCCTCATTATTTTGAAAATAAATTGTGCGGGATTTTTTATCAATTTTAGTAACCGTACCTTCATATAGTTGATACACAGTATCTGTGACCGCAGCATCGATGACCATTGGCTTGGAACTATCGGATTGAGCCAAGCTAATAGCAGGGCTAATGAATAGGGTGCTAGCAAGCAGAGTGAGGGGGATCAACTTCATTTTCATAACTTTCCTTATAAATAACTATTTCTATACTGATATTAGCGTATTTTTCTAGCTAAACTGGCTTTCGTCCAAGCTCTTGTTCTTTGGGAAATATTTACACTTCTTTGATAACATCCAATCTTAATCACTAGCCAACCCACGCCTCTCCCCAAGGATCCTCATGCCTCGCTTTGCTGCTAACCTCACCATGCTGTTTAATGAGCAACCCTTTTTAGAGCGCTTTGCGCTCGCTAAGATTGGGGGCTTTAAAGCGGTGGAGTTTCTTTTTCCCTATGCC
>JBFZCO010000138.1:0-16333 GCA_041307885.1 Burkholderiales bacterium
CAGAATCAAAGCTAAAGGTGGGAATAAGAAAGCCCTGGGCTGGCTGATACCCAGGCTGATATGCAGTAGCGCTATAGGTATTTGACTGAAAACTGAGTTTAGGTCTCAAGTAGTAGCCAGGAGTTACTTGAGGGTATTCCAAGGTACCCTTAACCACAGTTCTATCAGCTTGACTAAAAATCCCTGGCGCAGTGTTTGGAATACTGCTCGCAATGTTGTATGAAAAGCGGGTGAAATCGGTCGAGAGAACTGTCATTGGCCCAGTTGGCAAAGTGATGTACTTTCCATCTAAGCCAGATGATGGGGGTACTAAGTTACTCCGATACACCGCAGTAACTTGCGGCATGATGTTGTAAGGAGCCCCCACCGTGCTTGGCAAATTTGGCTGGAGGGTCTGAAAAGTCAAAGCTCTAGTTGTTACCGTCCAGTTACTCAACCGATCTGGTAACTGCGAAACGGCTCCGAACTCTTGACGAAACTGACTAGTAACAGCACCAGCGACAGTTTGTGAAAAATCAGTTGGATAGAGATTATCTGAAACACGGGAGGCATTAACGTAACCGTTAATTGCTCCTGGGCCACCAGCTGATGATCCTAAGAAGTTTTGCCTTTGCTGCCAGTCATATCGCCAACGATCTCTACCTGCTTTTTTGTCATAGGGTAAATAGTCAGCCATCACAATACCGGAATAGCGCGGATCAATAGTGCGGTAACTTCCACCCAATTGAACACCACGCTCACTCATGAAACGAGGCAAAACTGTTAGGTCCCGATTAGGCGCAATATTGACGTAATAGGGTTGAGTTACATCAAAACCATTCTTAGAGTTGTACCCTGCAATTGGCGGAAGTAAACCAGTGCGCCTTTCTCTTGCAGTAGGCAAACTGAAATAAGGAATATATGCGACTGGAGTATTGAAAAGATGCATGACTCCGCCAGTACCCTTCATCTCCTTTTGCTCATTATCAATTTCAATTCGATCGGCAGTAAAGTACCAATCTAAATTTTCTGGGGTACAAGTGGTGTATGTAGCTTTATCGAAAACAAAAACATCGGCAGCTTCGATGGTTAACTTTTTCGCTTTACCTGATGCGCGGTTATCTCTAATTTGGTAGTCGGGTGATTCCATTTCTCCCTCACGCGCATCTACACGAAGACGTGCCTTAGGACCCTTAAAAGTAGCATTGCTTTTTGTCAACTCGGTATTGCCAATTAAATTAGCGACATCTGAATTTGGTGCGTAGTTAATTTCATCTGCTTTAATAACTGTATCGTTTCTACGAATCTGCGCCCTACCTTTTAAATACATATCCCGATCTACTACTCCATCTACGACATCACTAATCGTAAAAGTAAGCGCCTTATCATCACTCACAGGCGTGCCCGTTCTTAATTGGTCATCCAACTTAAGAACTGTCACCTCACCACGATCTGGGATTAATATTGGTGCAGGAGGTGGGGTTGAGGATTGTGCATTTGGAGTAAGCGGTGGTGGAGTCTGCGCCCTAGAAGTATTCGCCAATTGCAAGAATGCCGCACTCATAATCAGGTATGAGATACGAAGCAATAAAAGAGGGGCATTTAAGCCGGCGCGAAGGCGATAATGAATCATATTTTTAGACCGTCTTATTATACGAATCGACCATGACTGACTCACGTTTAAATACCCTCAAAAATTGGCTAAATAGCCTTGAACCTCGGTGGCAATTAGATCTACCCACGTTAAGCCCCGCCTCAGCAGATGCCAGCTTTAGGCGGTATTTTCGGATTGAGTCTAAAAACCCCGATTTCAGGACCCTCATTGTTATGGATGCACCACCCCAAAATGAGCCCTTAGACGCCTTTTTAAAAGTCGATTTTTTACTCCAGGCGGCCGGTATAAATGTTCCACAAATATTAGAAAAAAATACTTCTGAGGGATTTTTACTGCTCAATGATTTAGGTACTCAAACCTATCTTGCCAAACTCAATAATGAAACAGCGGACTCACTGTATCAAGATGCAACTGATGCCCTAGTACAAATGCAACTTGCCAGCAAGCCTGATGTATTGCCAAATTATGATGAAGCATTACTACGTCGTGAATTAGATTTATTTCCAGAATGGTATTTGAAAAAACATTTGCAAATAACACTGACTGATATACAAGATGCACAAATTGAACAGGCATTTGCACTCATCATTAAAAATAATCTAGCCCAAGAAAAAGTATATGTTCATCGTGATTTCCATTCACGTAATCTCATGGTGACACAAATCCACAATCCTGGAGTGATTGATTTTCAAGATGCAGTCTATGGTCCGATTACGTACGATGCATCTTCTTTATGGCGTGATGCCTATATCGCATGGCCAGAAGAACGTGTCATTGATTGGGTAATTAAATATTGGGAGTCAGGTAGAAAAGCTGGGCTGCCTATGACCGATGATTTTGGACAGTTTTATCGCGACTTTGAATGGATGGGGCTTCAGCGACACCTCAAGGTCTTAGGTATTTTTGCACGCCTTTTTCATCGAGATGGAAAAGATGGTTACCTTAACGACATTCCGCTCGTGCTCGAATATGCCATCGCCACTGCTAATCGTTACATCGAATTAAAACCATTGGCACGTATCTTGGAATCGACTCGTATTCATAAACATACTTAGAAGCAACACAATAAGCATGAACGAATTAAGCCAATCAATTTCGATACCCTGTCTTTTGCTGGCGGCAGGTCGTGGTGAGCGGATGCGTCCTCTGACGGATGTTTTGCCAAAGCCTTTACTCGCAATCAAGGGTAAATCATTATTGGCTTGGCACTTAAAGGCTCTCGCAAAAGCAGGGGTTCAACAAATAGTCATTAACCATGCTTGGCTTGGACAAAAGATTGAAGATGCACTGGGAAATGGTAGTCAATTTGGCCTAAACATTACTTATTCCCCCGAAGAAAATGCCCTAGAAACAGCAGGAGGTATTTGTAAGGCGCTACCCTTACTGCATCCCAAAGACTATTTCCTAGTAATCAATGGCGATGTTTTCGCGCCAAATTTCCCCATTCAAAGCTTGATCAAGCAGGCGCTTACTCTGAGAAATGCTCCCCAACCCGTATTGGCTCATCTGATCATGGTTCCAAATCCAGCGCACCATCCCGAGGGAGACTTCTACCTCCAGGATGCCCGTGTATCAAGCAAGGCAATATTGGATGCTGAAAAGCTGACTTTTTCAGGAATTGGCCTCTATCACCGCGATCTTTTCCAAAATCTGGAGTTGGGGCAACCAGCAAAGCTAGCACCCCTTCTAGTCCAGGCGATGGCCCAAAATCGGGTGACTGCTGAAAAATATTGCGGACCATGGCACGATGTAGGGACACCACAACGATTACAAGAGCTCAATGTAGCCAATGAATAAGCCTAATATTTACCAGCAACGTCGACTTGCATTAGCAAAACAGATCTTCTCAAAGACGAATGGTGGCATTGCCATCATTAACACAGCAGCAGAAACTGCTCGCAATCGTGATAGTGAGTTTCCATATCGTCACGATAGTGATTTTTTCTATCTCACTGGTTTTGAAGAGCCAGGAGCAACGCTAGTATTAAAAATATCTGGCAGCAGTAATAAAGTCCAATTAGAGTCCCACCTTTTTTGTAGGCCTAAAGATGCTGAACGTGAAATTTGGGATGGTATTCGTTTAGGGCCAGAAGCTGCACCTGAAAAATTGGGTGTGGAGTTTGCATATAGCAATGATGATCTAGATACTAAGCTGAGCGAACTCCTCGCAGACCAAGATGCTGTTTACGTTCGCCTCTCTGAAAGTGCTGAATCTGATCGACGCTTGCGTCACTGGATGAAGCAAGTGAGGCAGAAAGCACGCTCGGGAATTAATCCACCCTCTGAACTACATGATGTAGAAAGCTTAGTTCATGAGATGCGCTTATTTAAAGATGAGGGTGAAATCAATACTATGCGACGGGCTGCGCAAATTTCTGCACATGCTCACATACGCGCTATGCAAAGTTGTAAACCAGGAATGCGGGAGTATCAGCTCGAAGCTGAACTGCTTCATGAGTTCCGCTTCAGTGGTGCACAAAGCGTTGCCTATAACAGCATAGTTGCGAGTGGTGCAAACTCCTGCATCCTGCACTATCGTGCCGGCTCTACACAACTACGTAATGGCGAATTATGCTTAATCGATGCAGGCTGCGAATTAGATGGCTATGCTTCAGATATAACTCGGACATTTCCTGTAAATGGAAAATTTAGTGGTCCACAACGTGCCCTCTATGACATCACTTTAGCTGCACAAGAAGCTGCGATTAGTGCCACTAAACCTGGCAATACTTTTATGCAGCCCCATGAAGCAGCACTCACAGTATTAACCCAAGGGCTGCTCGATGAAAAAATTCTGAAGCTCTCTGAATTGGGTTCACTCGAAAATGCTATTGAGACTGGTGCCTATCGGCGCTTTTATATGCACCGGACATCCCACTGGCTTGGCATGGATGTTCATGATGTCGGTTCCTATCGAGAAAACCTGAATGGATTGCAGAGTCAGACGGAAGAGAAGCCTTGGCGCGTTCTAAAGCCCGGCATGGTACTCACGATTGAACCCGGTTTGTATATTCGTCCTGCTGATGATATTGCCGAGGATTTTTGGAATATTGGTATCCGTATTGAAGATGATGCCGTTGTAAACGATAGTGGCTGCGAGCTTATTTCTCGTGGTGTTCCAGTCAAAGCGGACGAAATTGAAGCTTTGATGAAAAATAATTAAGCCGCGATTACAAATGCACGAACACAGCTGTGATATTTTGATCCAAGGTGGTGGCCCAGTAGGTCTAGCCTGTGCTGCTTGGTGTTTGCAAAAATATCCTGAAGCAAAAATCACACTATTAGATCGAAATCCTTTGGATGATGCAGACTTAGCAACTGCTGACAGCAGAGGTATCGCCTTATCCCATGGCAGTAAGCTACTTTTAGACACCATTCATGCTTGGCCAAATGAGTGTGCAGATATTCATCGTGTACATGTTTCTCAAGCAGGCCGCTTTGGACGTGCACTTATGACTCGAGAAGAATTAAATCAAGAATCTTTGGGTCATATCATCCGCTATCGTGACATACATGTAACCCTACGTAGAGCATTAAGGGAACTACAAACTCAAAGCCCAAATTTCAATTGGCATCATATTGACCACCATACTGATACAAGTAATATTCATGCAAAATGCGTCGTGCACGCAGAGGGTGGTTTATTTAAAACACAAGACTGGGTGGAAACTGGGCGCGACTACGAGCAATCTGCCTTAGTTGGCCTTGTTCAAGTTGAGAATGCAATACCACATCAAGCATGGGAACGATTTACATCAGAAGGACCATTGGCAATATTGCCAAGCCATCATGGCAACAATATCTTGAACTTAGTCTGGTGTGGAACACCACAGTCTTCTAAAGCAAGACTTGAATTAAGTGATGCTGATTTCCTCAAGAATCTACAGGTAGAGTTTGGTTCACGCATTGGTCAGTTTCTTAAAGTACAGGATCGACGCTTATACGAGCTTGGACTCAATTACCGTAAAGAAATTACTCAAGGTAATGAAGTATGGATCGGCAATGCTGCGCAAACGCTACATCCAGTAGCAGGTCAAGGTCTTAACCTTGGATTAAGAGATGCCTACCTTTTGGCCGAAAAACTCAGTGCTTATTTTTCAAAATCTGAGCAGGCTAGCCTTGGTATCGCCATCGAAGATACTCTGCAAGACTACGCACAAAGCCGCACAGTTGATCGCACAGCCACGATTGGGCTGACAGACTTTATGGCGCGAATATTTACCTCTAACTTAATCCCAGTGGTTTTTGCGCGGGGATTGGCTTTATCAGCTCTTCAGTGGCTCCCCCCAATAAAAACAGCCTTAGCTCGCCAGATGATGTTTGGCAGGCGCTAACGACCTGTAATTCGCTTGGCAATGGAAGCCTGAGTGATTTGATTTAGATCATTAATATTGCCTATTTATTAGGCAATATTGGGGTAAATTGTGCTACAGTAACAGGCTTTCCCATCCGCCCAGAAAAGCCCGCCCCATCAAGCGCAATGTCCATGAAGATTGGCCCATACCTGCTAGCAAATCAACTCTTTGTTGCCCCGATGGCTGGAGTAACAGACCGGCCATTTCGACAGCTTTGTAAAAAACTGGGGGCTGGCTATGCTGTCTCAGAGATGATTGCCTCCAATGCATTACTTTGGAAAAGTGAGAAAACTCAACGTCGTGCCAATCATCAAGGTGAATTTAAACCCATAGCCGTTCAAATTGCCGGTGCCGATCCAAAAATGATGGCGGCTGCAGCAAAGTTAAACGTTGACCACGGTGCTCAGATCATTGATATCAATATGGGCTGTCCTGCCAAAAAGGTTTGTAATGTAGCAGCAGGCTCTGCACTATTACGTGATGAGCCTCTCGTCCAACAAATATTAGAAGCGGTGATTCAGGCTGTTGGTATTGGCCCTGATGCCGTTCCAGTCACTTTGAAAATACGGACAGGCTGGGATCGTGAACATAAGAATGCGATCGAGATAGCTCGCCTTGCTGAGCAGGCCGGCATTTCCATGCTCACTATTCACGGTCGTACAAGAGCTGATCTCTACCATGGTGAGGCTGAGTACGAAACGATTACTGCTGTAAAAAATAGGGTTGCCATTCCAGTTATAGCTAATGGCGATATTCATACGCCAGAAAAAGCAGCCTTCGTTTTAAAAGAAACAGGGGCTGATGCCGTCATGATTGGTCGCGCTGCCCAGGGACGTCCTTGGATTTTTCGAGAGATTCATCATTATTTGCAAACCGGTAATAAATTACCCACTCCTGAAATTAATGAGATCCAAAGCATTATGAATAGCCACCTCCTAGACCACTACGAGTTCTATGGAGAACACATCGGCTTACGCACTGCACGTAAACATATCGGCTGGTATTGCAAAGGTTTACGAGACTCGCATGCTTTTCGTCAGCGTATGAATACTGCCGATGATTGCAAAACCCAATTGCAAATGGTTAACGATTACTTTGACGAAATGAAATCGCACTCAGACCGCTTGCTCTTTTTAGAAGCAGCATAAATTTAGCTTTCAATTACTCCATCTATCCATGACTAATAAACACCCTATCACTGAATGTATTGAGAGTCAGTTGCAGCAATATCTTGAAGATCTCAAAGGTACGCCGCCATCCGATCTTTATCAAATGGTATTGGCAGTCGTAGAAAAACCCATGCTTGAGTTAGTGATGCAACATGCTAAACAAAATCAATCCTTAGCAGCTCAGTATCTTGGCATCAATCGCAACACCCTCCACAAGAAATTAGTCGAGCACCAACTCTTAAAGTAAATCAGAATATTTTTCACCATTTTTTAATCGAACCATCTAAGCTCATATGATCCGTACCGCTCTCCTTTCAGTCTCCGATAAAAATGGCATTGTTTCTTTTGCTAAATCTCTTCATGAGCAGGGCATCAAACTTATCTCTACGGGTGGGACAGCAAAGCTATTAGCTGAACATCACTTGCCAGTAGTTGAAGTCTCTTCATTGACTCAGTTTCCTGAAATGCTTGATGGTCGAGTGAAAACCCTGCACCCCATGGTTCATGGTGGTTTATTAGCACGCCGCGACTTCCCCGAGCATATGGCCGCTCTTAAAAAACATGGTATCGATACCATCGATATGCTGGTGATTAATCTTTATCCATTTAATGAAACTGTAGCCAAAGCGGATTGTTCTTTTGAAGATGCAATTGAAAATATTGACATTGGCGGTCCTGCCATGTTGCGTGCAGCCGCTAAGAATCATCAAGATGTCACCGTGTTGATTTCCCCAGCAGATTACGCCCCAGTCTTGCTGGAGATGAAGGAGAACAACAATACGGTCTCATACAAAACCAATTTAAGCCTAGCTAAAAAAGTATTTGCCCACACTGCTCAATATGATGGTGCCATCGCCAATTACCTCTCTACTTTAGGGGATGATCTGGATCATAAGGCGCGTACTGCATTCCCTGAAACATTGCATCTGGCCTTTGAAAAGGTCCAAGAAATGCGCTATGGTGAAAACCCACACCAATCTGCAGCTTTCTATAAGGATATTTATCCAGTTGATGGCGCTCTAGCGAATTACACACAATTACAAGGCAAAGAGCTGTCTTACAACAATATTGCAGATGCTGATGCTGCATGGGAATGTGTCAAAAGTTTTAATGGCAATACTGGTGGTGTGGCAGCTTGCGTCATCATTAAGCACGCCAACCCTTGTGGTGTAGCTGTTGGACACAATGCCCTCGAGGCTTATCAAAAGGCTTTTAAGACTGATCCAAGCTCTGCGTTTGGCGGCATCATCGCTTTAAATGTTCCTTGCGATGGCGTAGCAGCTCAAGAAATTGCTAAACAGTTTGTAGAGGTGCTGTTAGCACCAAGCTTTACCAATGAAGCTAAAGCCATCTTTGCAGCGAAACAAAATGTTCGTCTTTTAGAAATTCCTCTTGGAAGTGCGTTTAATGTATTTGATTTCAAACGGGTTGGCGGTGGCCTATTAGTACAGTCGCCAGATGCTAAAAATGTGCTTGAGAATGAAATGCGTGTAGTCAGTAAACGACTACCTACTTCCAGCGAGATGCATGACATGATGTTTGCATGGCGCGTCGCTAAATTCGTTAAATCAAATGCGATTGTCTACTGCGCAAATGGGATGACTCTTGGAATTGGTGCAGGCCAAATGAGCCGCGTGGACTCTGCCAGAATGGCCAGTATTAAGGCCGAGAATGCCGGCCTAAGCCTGCAAGGATCAGCAGTAGCAAGCGATGCTTTTTTTCCATTTAGAGATGGCTTGGATGTCGTAGTGAACGGTGGTGCAAGTTGCGCTATTCAACCGGGCGGCAGTATGCGTGATGAAGAAATTATTGCTGCAGCAAACGAGCATGGTATTGCCATGATCTTTACTGGCACGCGTCACTTCCGTCATTAAGCAAGCTATGCGTTGGATAGGAATCGACCCAGGCCTTCGAACTACTGGTTTTGGCATCATTGACGTTGATGGACAAAAACTGACCTACGTAGCCTCGGGAACGATTGAGAGTGGCGATCCAGCCAAAGGTCTGCCAGAGCGTTTAGGCGCGCTTTATGCTGGCGTCAAAGAAGTTTTAGACACCTATCATCCTGAGGCGGCAGCAATTGAAGAGGTATTTCTCAATGTTAATCCTCGCTCTACACTCATGCTGGGCCAGGCCAGAGGCGCTGTTATTGCAGCTCTTGTATCAGAAAAACTCCCTGTCGCAGAGTACAGTGCTCTCAGGGTCAAGCAGGCAATCGTAGGCACGGGTCGTGCCGCCAAACCGCAAGTGCAAGAAATGGTCAAACGCTTATTACGCTTAAATCGCGCCCCAGGAACGGATGCTTCAGATGCTTTGGGGGTTGCTATTTGCGCTGCCCATCATGCACAAATACCCAAGGCTATTACGGCAGCCTTAGCACCTAAAAAACGTAGTAAGTAAAATTTTAAGCAACCCGCAGCAAGAATATAAACAGGTTAAGATCGACATATGATTGGTCGCATTCAAGGAATTCTCGTCTCTATTCACCCTCCCCGTTTATTGGTTGATTGCCAAGGGGTTGGCTATGAGATTGATGTGCCGATGAGTACCTTGTACCAATTACCTGAGACTAATCAAAAAATAACCCTGTTGACGCACTTCCAAGTTCGCGAAGACGCGCAACAATTATTTGGTTTTGCCACAGAAATTGAGCGAGAAACCTTTAGGGCTCTCATTAAGATTAGTGGTGTTGGTTCACGAACTGCCCTAGCCATTCTTTCCGGGATGAGCGTTAATGAATTGGCGGGGGCAATTGCCATGCAAGAAGTGAATCGCCTTACTCAAGTCCCAGGAATTGGTAAAAAGACTGCTGAACGTCTATGCCTAGAACTCAAAGGTAAGCTCGCTCCAGATCTTGGAATTGCTATAGGTGGCAAACCACCAGCAATTGAAGCGAGTAGTGAAATTTTGCAAGCTCTTTTAGCCTTGGGTTACTCTGAGAAAGAAGCACTTTTGGCACTGAAACAAATTCCACCTGAGAGCACAGTATCTGACGGCATCAGAATGGGTTTGAAATATCTTTCCAAACCGTAATCGCTAAACACGACTGAACCAAACACCACTACACTTGCAGCATGGCAATTCATACTGAAGACCTCAACTCTATTCCCGAAGATTTACCAGAGGGTAACGATCGCATTGTGAGTGGATCGGCAGGCAATGCTGAGGCGGTCTTTGAAAAGGCCTTGCGCCCTAAGCAGTTAGATGAATATGTAGGTCAAACCAAAGCACGTGCCCAGTTAGAGATTTTTATTAGCGCTACACGAGCACGTCAAGAGGCGCTAGATCACGTTCTTTTATTTGGTCCCCCAGGTCTTGGTAAGACAACACTTGCGCATATTATTGCCCGCGAACTTGGGGTCAACTTAAGACAAACTAGTGGCCCAGTTCTAGACAGGCCAGGCGACCTAGCTGCTTTACTGACTAATCTTGAGACCAATGATGTACTGTTTATTGATGAGATTCATCGCCTCTCTCCTGTTGTCGAAGAAATCCTCTATCCAGCTCTGGAAGATTACAGTCTCGATATCATGATTGGTGAAGGGCCTGCTGCTCGGAGCGTCAAAATTGATCTCAAACCATTTACTTTGATTGGTGCAACAACTCGAGCAGGTATGTTGACCAACCCCCTGCGTGATCGTTTTGGAATTGTGGCAAGACTGGAGTTCTACACCACTGAAGAACTCACCAAAATTATTAATCGTTCCGCGAACCTCTTAAAGGCAGATATTGATCCCGATGGATCAATCGAAATCGCCAAGCGTGCGCGTGGCACCCCCCGTATTGCAAACCGTCTTTTGCGCCGTGTACGAGACTATGCGGAAGTCAAAGGGACTGGCACGATCACCAAAGACATGGCAGATGCTGCACTGAAAATGCTAGACGTTGATCCTAGTGGTTTTGATGTGATGGATAGAAAGCTACTTGAAGCTATCTTGCATAAATTTGATGGTGGCCCAGTAGGAATTGATAACCTAGCCGCAGCCATTGGTGAAGAGCGTGACACGATTGAAGATGTCTTGGAGCCTTATCTTATTCAGCAAGGCTACCTCCAGAGAACTTCTCGCGGCAGAATGGCAACTAGACTAGCCTATGAACATTTTGGATTAGTGCCGCCAAGCGCCAGCTTAGACTTGTAATTTAATTATTTGCTAGTAATCAGATCGGCGTAAGCAATACATTGCCACTGACTGTCTATTCGTTTCCATACGCTTAGGCGTGGAGAATATTCTGGTGATAGCTCTTTGCCATCTCGATACTCTAAAGCCGCGATCCAGAAACTAATAATCAAATTATCCCCAGCTTGAGTCACCCTAAAATCCTTAAACCTCACTGGACCAAGGTGCATCTCCTTCATGAGGCGCATGGCACTTTCTCTATTACATGAGCCTTGGGAGCTCACAAACTGACAACTCGGAGCAAGCATCTTTTCTAGAGCTTCCCAGTTTTTGTCTTGAATCAACTTAACCGAAAGTCGCTCTAACTCTTCTGCCTCTAGTTCAATGCTTTTTTTATCACTCATATCCATAGTTATTTAAGCCAGTAACACCTTAGCAAACTTCCGTTTACCAACTTGAACGATATAAACACCAGCTGCAAGCTTCAATTGCTTATCGGTAATGGTGACGCCATCGATCTTGACACCGTTTTGCTCGATATTACGATTGGCTTCTGATGTTGAGGGAGCTAAACCAGCAGCCTTCAAGAGATTGGCGATTTGCATTGGTACTCCAGACAGACTAACTTCCGGGATCTCATCCGGCACACCGCCCTTAGCGCGATGATTAAAGTCTTCTAGAGCTTTTTCTGCTGCTACTTGTGAATGAAAGCGCGCCACAATCTCCTGACCTAATAACACCTTACAGTCACGAGGATTTCTTCCGCTAGCGACTTCTTGTTTCATTAAATCAATCTCTGCCATTGGGCGGAATGAAAGCAATGTGAAGTAATCCCACATCAACTCATCAGAGATACTCATGAGCTTGCCAAACATGTCGTTGGCAGGCTCACTAATACCGATGTAATTCCCTTTGGACTTACTCATCTTGTCTATGCCATCGAGGCCAACTAAGAGAGGCATGGTCAAAATACATTGTGGCTCTTGACCATATTCACGCTGAAGCTCGCGCCCAACTAAGAGATTGAATTTTTGGTCAGTACCACCGAGCTCTAAGTCACTCTTAAGCGCAACCGAGTCATAACCTTGCATCAGTGGATATAAAAACTCATGTACTGAAATGGGTACACCACTACGGTAGCGCTTAGTGAAATCATCGCGTTCTAACATTTGGGCGACGGTATAGCGCGCAGCTAATTGAATCATGCCTCGGGCACCAAGCGGATCACACCACTCACTGTTGTAGCGCACCTCTGTTTTAGCTGGATCTAACACCATGCTTGCTTGACGATAGTAGGTCTGCGCATTGACAGCAATCTCTTCGGCAGTAAGCGGAGGACGTGTTGCATTACGCCCCGAGGGATCGCCAATCATGCTGGTAAAGTCACCAATCAAGAAGATAACGGTATGACCCAAATCCTGTAGTTGCCGTAATTTATTCAGAACAACGGTATGACCCAAATGAATATCTGGTGCTGTAGGGTCCAAACCCAATTTAATACGCAGGGGAGCCCCAGTAGCCTGACTTTTTGCTAATTTAGCAATCCAGTCCGCTTCCACCAATAACTCATCGCAGCCGCGCTTAGTGACTTCTAGGGCCGCAAATACCTCAGGGGTTAATGGATATTTTTGTTCTGGTTTTGCCGTCATGCTGATTCTATAAACTAGTTCAGTTAAATTAAGGTTTAGATTACTAAAGCATAATTGTCGCATTCCTGAGAATAAAACCTAGAACCGCATGAATAAGCCCGATTCTTTCTATATTGGTTTAATGTCTGGCACCAGCCTAGACGGGATTGATGCTGTACTGGCAAAGATCGGTTCACAGGGAGAAACCACGCTGATAGGCGCCGTCAGTAGCCCATTTGCACCGGAACTACGCAAAACCCTCTTTGAGCTTCAAGCACCCAGTGACAATGAAATTCACTTAGAAAATCAAGCTGCTAATGCCCTTGCTATCGCCTATGCTGATGCCGTAAACCAACTACTTAAAAAAACACATTTAAGTCCTGCAGATATCAGCGCAATTGGAGCACATGGGCAGACTATTCGCCATCAGGCTGATCTACCCTACCCCTTAGCCTATACCCACCAAACCCTGAATTCCGCACTGCTCGCTGAGTTAACTGATATCGATGTGATTGCTGACTTTAGAAGTCGTGATATTGCAGCAAACGGTCACGGTGCACCACTTGTACCAGCCTTTCATGCGCAACAATTTGCAAATGATCAAGCTACTGCCATCCTCAATCTTGGTGGAATTGCCAATCTCACGCTTCTCTCAAGTGATGGTGATGTCAATGGATTTGATTGTGGGCCAGGCAATCTCCTGATGGATATTTGGATAGCAAATCAGCAAGGTCATCATTTTGATAAAGATGGAGCCTGGGCTCTACAGGGCAAGACTAATGAGGCACTACTTACCCAAATGCTAGCGGACCCATTCTTTGCAAAGGCCCCACCCAAAAGCACCGGTCGAGATTATTTTCATCTAGAGTGGCTTCAGAAATTCATTGGCAGCAGTGATATTCATCCTGCAGATGTTCAAGCTAGCTTATTGCATTTAACTGCTAATGCCGCATTACAAGCATTAAAACGACATGCCCCTAAGACCCAGTTGTTAATTATCTGTGGTGGTGGTGCAAAGAACAAAGCACTGATTGAATTATTTCAAAAGAATGCCAAAGGAATATTTAAAAACACTTTAGAAATAGTAAGCAGTGAAAAGTTTGGCATTGATCCACAGCTAGTTGAAGGTCTTGCTTTTGCTTGGCTTGCCTGGGCTCACAAAGAAAAACGGCCGGCAAATTTGCCAGCCGTTACGGGAGCTAGGGGGCCTAGAATTTTAGGTGCCTGTTACCCAGCTTAAATACTTCTCTAAATTAAACCGTTATTAATTTAAGCAGAGAAAGAAGAGCCACAGCCGCAGGTAGTTTGTGCATTAGGATTCTTGATGACAAACTGCGAGCCATTGATATCTTCCTTGTAATCAATTTCCGCACCAACTAAATATTGGAAGCTCATTGAGTCCACCAATAAGGTCACGCCATTCTTTTCAAAGAGAGTGTCATCCTCATTCACAGCATCATCAAATGTGAAGCCATACTGAAAACCTGAGCAGCCTCCACCTTGAACAAACACGCGCAACTTCAATTCTGGGTTGCCTTCTTCCGCAATTAAATCAGCAACCTTGGCAGCAGCACTATCGGTAAATACCAAAGGTACTGGTGGCTCAGCTAAATCTGCTGCAGTTTGGGTAGCTAGTTGGGTCATGACTTACTCCTAATTCAAAATACGATTTCTTATTTTAGGCTTTTAATGCCAAGCGTGCTGAAGGGTCATTATTCGACCTGAACACACCAAGCCCTATTATGGAGATACTGCTATTTGTGTCAAGCCTGTGGTCTCAGGCAGGCCAAACATGAGATTCATGCATTGCACACCTTGACCTGAAGCACCCTTCACCAAATTATCCTCAACTACCAAAATGACCAGGGTATCCCCATTACCGGGGCGATGAATCGCTATCCGCAGGCCATTGCTTCCCCTTACAGAACGCGTCTCGGGATGGCTGCCCGCTGGCATAACATCAACAAACGGCTCATCCTGATAGAAGCTCTCATAGAGCTTTTGGTAGTCCACATCCCTACCTGCATCCGTCAAACGTACGTACAAAGTCGAATGAATCCCCCTAATCATTGGGGTTAAATGTGGCACAAATGTCAGACCGATCTGATCATGGCCCGCAATTGCCTTGAGGCCCTGAACGATCTCAGGTAAATGGCGATGTCCCTTGACGCTATAAGCTTTGAAGTTATCTCCTGCCTCTGACAATAAAGTACCAATCTCTGCCTTACGTCCAGCGCCAGAGGTGCCCGACTTTGAATCCGAAATAATATGCATACCATCAATAAAGTGTTTGCCACCAGTTGATTTTGGAGAGAGCAAGGGAGCTAAGCCAAGTTGTACTGAAGTTGGATAGCATCCAGCCAAACCAACCACACGTGCATTTTTAATCGCTTCACGATTAATTTCAGGCAAACCATACACTGCCTCGGCCAAGATCTCTGGACAACCATGCTCCATGGCATACCAGTGAGCAAATTCTTTAATATCCTTCAAACGAAAATCTGCAGCTAAATCCAAAATCTTCACGCCAGCAGCTAAGAGCTCCTTAGCTTGTGACATTGCTACGCCGTGCGGGGTTGCAAAGAATACAACATCGCAATCAGCCAGATTAGCTTCATCAGGAGTAGTAAATTTGAGATCAATGCGGCCACGCAAAGAGGGGAACATCTCGGCAACCGACATTCCCGCTTCCGTACGAGAAGTAATCGCCACAATCTTGACCTGCGGATGTTGCGCCAATAAACGCAACAGCTCTACACCGGTATAACCAGTTCCACCGACAATACCCACTTTAATCATGTCACTCTCCAAAATACGCTCCAACCAAATTATCGTATAGAGCGAACTACTTCTTTCATCCAATGGCTTTCATTGTAGAAACAAAAAGGGCCGCTTGCGCGACCCTTTCAAAAAACAACAGCGACCGAAAGAAATTAGCGCTTGCTGAACTGCTTACGACGACGTGCGCCATGCAGACCAACTTTTTTACGCTCAACTTCACGAGCATCGCGAGTGACCAAACCTGCTTTGGATAGCGCAGGCTTTAACGCGTTGTCGTAATCAATCAATGCACGAGTAACACCGTGACGAACTGCACCAGCTTGGCCAGTTTCACCACCACCAGAAACGTTTACTTTGATATCAAAGGTCGTTAGGTGAGCTGTGAGAGCCAAAGGCTGACGAGCGATCATGCGTGATGTTTCACGAGCAAAATAAGCATCGATAGGCTTACCGTTAACAGTAATCTCACCTTTGCCAGATTTAATGAATACACGTGCTACAGAGCTCTTGCGACGACCTGTACCGTAATTCCAATTTCCGTAATTAATAGCCATTTGGTTTCCTTAAATCTCTAACGCTTTTGGCTGTTGAGCCGCATGCGGATGACTGGCGTCGCCATAGACTTTTAATTTCTTAATCATGGCATAACCTAGTGGGCCTTTTGGCAACATACCCTTCACAGCCTTTT
>JBFZCO010000139.1:0-10710 GCA_041307885.1 Burkholderiales bacterium
AAAGTAGGTATCTGAATCCTAGATAGGGATGGCACTGGATCCTGCAAAACTGTTTGTTGCATTCGAGCCAAAATAGCACCCCGCACCCCTGGTGCTAGCATCAGGTCGTAATACCGATTTAGCAAGCCATCATTTAAAGTTTTTGGGTCGGCGTAAGCGGGCTCTAGATTCATTGCTAAGAATGGCTTCGAAAAGAAGTAGCGATAAAGATTAGCAATGGCGGGTATTTCAGTCTTTTTCCCATACCCTATTCCAGGACTTGCATAACCATCCGGTGAAATTAATACCAACTTACTCACTTGTTCTGGGTATTGAGCCGCAAATTGCCAGGCAAATTTACCTCCCATGGAATTACCCACCATCACTACTTTTGGGATCTGGAGCTTCTTAAGAAAAGCCTCTAAGACCTCAACACTTCTCCTATCCGTGTAAATACCACTAGGGTCTTCTCCCGTTAATCCAAAACCAGGAAGATCCACAGAGATTACGCGGTATTCACTTCTCAAATCCTTAGTCCAGGTATCCCATGTTTGCAAGCTAGATCCAAAGCCATGTAAGAACAGGATTGGTATAGGATTTTTAGAGGGTCCTGTATCTTGATAATGTATTTTGACCCCCAAAGCTGTGACATAGCTATTATTTGGAGAGCCATAGGCTTTCTCAAGATCTGCCCGAGATTTATCTGGAGTCCACAACACGACTCCAGCAAGCACGATCAAAGCTATCAGCAACAGCGTTGTTCGCTTGAGTACTTTCTTGAACATGAACTAAGCCTTAATATAAAAGTGATCAATTTTTCACTCAACTAAATAAGCACCCCTATTCCAGACATCAGATTGTTTGGAGTCTGGCTTAAAAAAGCCTCGCTTGAAAAATAGCTCTCGCCAAGACCAATCTTTGCAGATCTGCCATTATAGGAAAAAGCTAGTGATTTACTTTCCTCAATAAAAAGAATGGATTCTGATTCTTGAAAATCTAGGGGTATCTCTCAAATTAAAACTGAACCATTCTGACGCCGTTGCCAAAATGGTTGATCAGCCCAACGTGTTTGAATACCGTAGTAGTAATTTCTTTGAGAAAGATAGTCATCCCAAAGCTGTAGCTGTTGTTTTCTGTATTGCTGAATATAGCGATTATCGACTTTTAGAGAATTATCAAATTCATCTGTCAAAGCATAATGAATGAGATAACCTGCATGACTACCGGTTCTTAATGCTTTATCTATGCCTTGCGATGACAGCGGGTCATATGCCTGCGCTGCGTCACCTACAGCCATCCAAGCATCTCCACAAAACTCTCGCAAACGCTGACTATTGGCAGGAGCCCCACGGATTACACCAGAGGACTGATATGCACCCGCCTGGAGAAGCGGCGCAATTTGAATAGTTTTTCTTAAGAGCTCGTTAAACCCTTCTGGGCTCGCTGCTTTTTTCCCGTCCAATAAGTCTCTATCAGAATAAAAAACAACTAAGCGCTTATTTTCTTCGCTGTTACTAGTGGGTACACGATTGCTATACCACCAACCATTGGCAACTGCTTCTAAACGTGTAAAGCCATCATCATCTGCTACATCGGTAGAAAACCATTGCGCATAGGCAAATAGCTTATCCTCATTCTCTACAATAGGAATATCCAGCATCTTACCGAGCACAGCACGACGACCCGAGCAATCCACTAAATAGCGTACACGATGATGCTCCACTTTCGTTGATGTGCTTAATGCAATATCCCAGTTAAATCCTGCATAAGAACTACGGATACACGACTCCAAACTGACCCCCCTCTGCAGTGATGCGCCAAGCTCTAAGGCTCGCATCCGAAGCGCCTCATCAAAGGCAAGTCGGTCAATACAAAGACCAAATCCTGTTGAAGTAAAAAAGAAGTCGGCATGATCTAGTTCCTCACTAGACCATGCAGAAATATTGCCGGCAGTTTTATATACGCCAATAGTATTGCCGCCTGGAGAATCCAGCTCACCTAAAAAGTGGCTGACAATATCAACCGAGGCGGGTGGCAGTGACTCACCCAATTTATATTTAGCAACCGCTTGTTCGTCCACTAGTAGGACACTCTGACCAAGCGATGCCAAAGTAATCGCTGTTGCTGAGCCCGCCGGCCCAGCACCAATGATGACAACATCCCAGTCAAAATTCGACACCACGGACTACTTACGTTTTACAGGCGGCCGATTGAGATCTGGGCTACGTTCATGCTCAGTAAAGACTATTGCGCCGTTGTCCTTCACAAAACTACCATCCTTTGCTTTAATCGGTAGCACCATGCCCAGCTTTGACCAGGCATATTCCATCTGATTAAATCCATCCGTATCTGACAATGGCTCACCATCTGCATCATAGCCCCTGAACCATTCTCTATAGGTGCGAGTTTTATTTTTTTGGTCGTACTCAAATACAACGTCTGGACGCTGAGTCGGCCACCATGCACTATTGCAAGACCAGAAATCACCATGCCATGGGCTAGACATGTAAGCCGCTAAAGCTCCTGGCTCAATATTTTTACCCACTCTAAATGCTTCAGCAAAAAACTCACGATAAATGATTAAATAAGGGAATTCAATACCAGGATGAAAGCCGCCGCCAATGGTAGGTTCTAAGGCTGAAACATCTAGTGCACGCGGTTGATCTTTTGCAGGCAACTTCTCTAGCTCGAGCGGTTTCTGCAAAACACCGACTTCAAAATTACCATCAGCCCATTCTTTAATATGATTTAGCTGAATAGCAGTAAGTGCTAAAAATTGATTTGGGAAATTATTTCCCAGTTGTTCATTTTGCTTTGGCTTACCTGCAGTACCCCATAACAAGGGCATGAGGTTACCCTGTTCAACCCTCTTAAACTCATCATTTTTCCAGCTAGTGGGTTTTTGTGGCGGCGGCGGCATTAAAGAATCAACCAAGCGGCCATTCTTGCCAGCTGGATGACGCATAAACGCATATACCATCTGTCGCATGGATTTACTCTTCTCAGATGGATCTGTAAAAAATGCCATGTACATTGGACTCAGCAGATTACCAGCTTGATTTGGACCATGCGCTGCATTTTTGTGCTCTTTAGTAATGCCGGAAGCATCTGCACTGACCCACCCATAATTTACAGCGTTAACAAAAATAGGGTAGACATCTCGGTAAAAGTTTGTCTTTTGCTTTGCGTAGGGATATGCCTCTGGAAATGCTTCGTACACACGATCCGTAATTGAAACTACGTGATACATATAAGGGGAAAATTTAGGTGGCGCCGTGATAATCCAAGCTCCCGCCTGTGGATTTCGAACCCCCTCATCCGCTGCACTCTTCACATTGTCTCGTGTACTCAAAACGGAGCCATCCTTGAGTGTCACTGTTACATCAATTTCACCGCCACACGTATCATCCCACCAACCCGGTACATTAAAGTAAGCAAATTGATTGGTTAATGGATTCTTGCCATTCTCGGGGCCATTGGGAGGATTTACAAACTCGCTTGGATTGGATAAGGCAACCTTCGGCGTTGTAACGCACGCCCCCCTACCTGGAGATGGAATAAATAAAAGTCGATCTTGTTTATCAAGACGTAATTGCCCCAGCTCAATTCCTTTAGCAGGCTTGTAAGTCACTTCGACATCTTTAGAAATATCTTTTGGCGTAAATCCCTCGTAACGTAATTGCCCCGGCAAAAAACCTTTTTCAACGCCCGTGAAAATGTCGCCCTTCATGACAACTGGTCCATTTTGACCTGAGGCAATAGTTTTTACGCCAGGGTCAATAATCAACTGAGTCCGCTCTATTGGCTTTTTATCAGGCTGAATCGATGGATTTCTTAATTGAGTTGGATCAAATAGATAGGCGCCCTGAAAAGCATAATTTGCCGCCTTCATATTACGGACATGAACACGCCAACTCAAAGACTTCACCAAGTCCGATTTTGATGTGAGCTCTCCAATTACTTTTCCATCAGCATCATAGGCGTACACGCGGTAACGCTGTGCCTGACGTTTTAGCTTGGATTTACTATCGCGATAACTTCCGCCTCTGGGTCCAGGTCCATTACTACCTCCTGGATCAACAACAACACCCGGGGCTTCGGGACCAATAAAAAATTCATCACTATCCCCCATGCGGGCCATACCAATACCAGGGTGAATACGAATACTCTTGATTTTGCTTGGCACTATTTATCCTTGAAATAAAATAATCTTGACAGCCCAGAAGCTAGAATAAAAAATTCAATTGCTCAACGAGGATTGAATAATCTTCCAGTCAAACAAATTAACTGAGGTAACGGTGTATTGATTGCCAAAATTTTCTATTTTGGCCTGAGTGACCGCACCAGATTTGGAATAGGAGATTAATGAAAAACCGCCGCCAAAACTGGCTTTAATGGCTTTCTCAATAGCGGCTTTACTGGCAATCGTATCGCCATTAGCCATAGAAAAACCTGAGCCCATCAGGGCGGCAGTCGCTGCCAAACCTTTGACAAACTCTCTACGCGTGAAATCCATTGCTAACTCTCCGTTTGCATTGCGCCCTGAGGCATATTTATTAGTTTCTACTATAGCCTAAATTAAAATTATTGATGTTAAAACAGGTGCAATGAATGCATATCTTGAGTTGGGCTTTACTTATATTGCAGATGACTATCACCATATGGATCGCATTACTTGCCTTAATATTAATATTTGGGTTTCCTGATGCAAATAGAGACTACTGGTTTATTAAACGCCTGACTTTATTCTTTTGCCCGAAAAGGGGTGACCTCTTTTACTCCGTTGGTCGCGAGAGCGCTCAATCATATGCGTTACTTAAAGTAATGCTCAAAAAAATACCAACCCGAAGGTTGGTATTTTCATTTCTGGTGGGCCCACCAGGACTTGAACTTGGGACCAAAGGATTCCGTTTTGTGTAATTTTCATTACTCCCTGGACTATACCTTCACCATATAAAGATTTACATCCTTACTTAGATGGGTGCCGTCTAGTCTCTACACCTTCAAGAGCACACAAGACTTTTGGCAATATCACCACCCTGCTGAGTGCTGTTTGCCGGTCCAATGCGAATTTCTGCTTTTTAAGCGTGGCTTATTACAGTTGCGCCGTAGGTTTCAGGAAGAAATCAATTGCCAACGCAACCACTGGCGGCTCGATGTGGTGCGGACCTCTGAATTCCAAGGAGGTTACGTCATAACCTGCGGCCTTAAGTTTGGCTATGTGAGGACGCGCACTAGTTTCAATTGGCAGCTGCTCGTCTTCCAAACCGTGGGCAATGAAGATGCGGGGTGTACCATTTTGCTGAAGGACTGACATGAAGCCTGCGGAAAATGCGATCACGTGGCTAACGACGTCGCCGTTGGTCACGCCTACTGACAGTGCATAGCTGCCTCCGTCTGAAAACCCAGCAAATCCCAAGTGGGATGGATTGATAGAAAAACGTGACGCCACTTCGTATAATGCTTTGTCCAGCCGCTCTAGGTCTGGGCCGTTACCACCCACGACCAAGTCCCAAGTCGGAAACTGAGACTGCGGCAGCAGAAGCAAAAAGCCATGCTGAGACGCATGGTCAATCAAAAATGGCAGCACCTTGTCGGCGCTGCCACCGGCGCCATGAAACATCACGAGCAGAGCGACTGGAACTCCAGGCTGCAGGCCTTCCGGCACGATCAATACAGCGTCGCGTTCGCTAGCAATACCCAGGTCGTGACGACCAGCGGGCAAGGCTTGCTTGTCGGGTACAGTGCCGAATCGAAAACTAAGCCGGCCTAGCAGCGAATCTCCCAGGAAAGACGTGTCAAACGTTGTCATCTTAGACGGGTTTACCGATGCTGCGGAAAGCCGCACACTGAGCAAAGGCTTCCTCGCTGAGCAACAAATTCCTACCCTTGCAAAACTTGAGCGTCAGCTTGAGTAACTCTTTGATATCGCGGCCGCTGGCAGCTGCGTAGGTTATTGTCAAGCGCTCAACCAGGTCATCGGGCAGTTCGGTGTTGAACTGCTGCGCCAGCGATTTCCATAGTTGTTTCGCCTGCACTTGTGTCGGTGTCTCGAACTGGATGATAGCGATGCAGCGCGACAAGACGGCGTCATCAATGTCGGCTACGCGGTTGGTGGTCATGAACAGCAAGCCGTTGAAGTACTCGAGGGTACGCAGAAACTCAGCCACGATGGCGTTGTGCTGCAGATCGTTGTCGCGGCGGCGAATGTAGACGTCGGCCTCGTCGAGCAACAGCACCGAATCCCAGCGCGCCGCGCGCCGCAGGATTTTCGAAAGGTTGGCTTCCACAGAGCTTACCGTCACGCCGAGTTGACCAGAATGTACGCGGTATAGTGGTTTCTCGACGACCTCGGCATAGACCTCTGCTGTCAGCGTCTTGCCTAGGCCAGGCGCGCCTTTGCATAGAATTGTTGTTCCGCCCGACTTACCCTCGACAATGTCCTCCATTAGGAAGTTACGATCAGCGGTCAAGATATCAATCAGGTCCCGATGAGCATGCGGCAGAACCAGCTTGTCCCGCAATTCTGGCTTGTAACGATACGCCTTAACATTTTGCACATGCACCCATAGGCTGCGGTGGTAATCCAGGTGGAATAGGTGTAGATAGCAATGCTGGGGAATCCGTTCAAAACCCTCGCTGATACCGCTTCCGCGCCAGAAGGTTGCATCGGCGGTAGTGTCAAAGTGGCGTTCCAGCAGCTCTTCGTCATTGACGCAGCGGGCCGCTGTGCCTGCCTGCAGCCGCATGCATTCGAGTTGTGGACGAGGCCCTTCGCTGGACATCCAGACAGTGCCAGAAACAGTAAACTGCGCACCAAACTTCGGCTGCATCTGCATGAAACGCTTTAAGTGTGTCTCGTATTCGTTTTTGAATTCCGCACATTCTTTGAAGTAACCATAACCAGTTATCAATTCGGGAATCGTGCAATCCAAAATATCTTCGGCATAAAAGGTGATGCTGTAGGTCATGCCAGTACGCCTTAGCCTCGGATCAGTAACCGGCCCCCGTTCTGCAGCCTGCAAGGTATTAGCCAGAAGACCGATGATGACGTAAGCTGCACTATCTACAGGCTGCACATAGCGCATGGAATGGACCAGCCAGGGCAGCAACACACCATCCTTACCGAGCTTATAGAGCCAGCCATCGATCATGTCACGCGACAGCCAAGAGATCAGACCGGGGATCAGATGCTCCAAGCTGGGGATTTTTCGGGCAGCCGGTGCGGCGTGAATATTATCCAGCGCCATCATTTGGAACATCAGCTCACGCTCGTTGGCCGTTCGGCACAGGCCGTAGAGTGTGTTAAGTGAGGTAGCGTCGAAAAGGTGGCTGGGCACCACACGTTTGCCCCGGGAAAGGCCGTACTCGCTCAGCCGCTTAGCAAGCAGTGAATCTTCATTGATCATTCCAAGTAGCTCATTGGCCAGGGTTTCTGGTATTTCGAATTCCATGTGCTCTTTTTACTCCTTTTACTAAATCATAAAAAGCCTGGTCTGAAACATGCTTGACTGCAGTCAATGCGAGCCAAAATAGGGTCCATTTTGGGGGTGGTATGCGCCCGAAGATGACTTACCTCTTTCCTTACTCGGCAGCCTATCAACTAGCGTTGCACAGATCATATTGCTCTGAAAAATCCAGCATACGTTTGAACTTACACAGCATCAATATGCATTGACTTGGCGTAAGAGCTCATAGAAAAAGATATAAGGAACTCTATCTGTCGAAATGAGACTTAACCATTTCATAAAGTAACACTCAAAGAAAACCACTAGGATTTCAAGAGGTTACGCCTCCTATTTATCGGTGTGTGAGTGTTTATGTAACTAGATTAACAAGATCACAATAAGTAATGCCTGGCTCATTGGTTTTTAAAACCACATGATTTTTGGAGCAACCATCTAATATCTCGTTGCTCCAAATGCGTTTTTACCTATTGTGGTGAGCGTTACATAAAGTAACGCTTATATATGGAGGAGCCGCTAACGACCCAAAGCTGACCTTCGCATGTAACAAAAAAACCCGCCGAAGCGAGTCTTGAGCAAGGCATCTTGATCTATCAATTCAGCGCAATTGGCATCTGCGGCTTGTCTAGCTTGAAATAAGCAAGCTCTTTGGCGTCAAAATTCGCTTTCTTCAGATCAAATGCATAGACATTGGTCGTCTCAAACATTTTGACGTTGTAGATCTTATTTTTGTTATCAGCAACAATCATCCATTCAGTAATCTCAAGACCATCTACACCGCCACCATACGGATTATCTGCGGTCAGGGTAATTGCACCCGGCGGAATATCAAAGCTGCCCATAATGTGCCAAGCTGCATTGACCATCTTCTCTGTGTTGTAGCTAGATGGGACAGACTTCGATAGAAACAATGCTCGAATAAAACGACTGGTACTCAAGTAGTCTCCTGGCAAACCATGCATACCGTTACCTGAGCTAGGAGATTGATAGGTAGTGCCATTAATAACCAAGGGTTTTTGTTCGACATTGGTCAGATTGGCATAGTTACCAATGTTAGTGAATTGCTCACTCAACACAGGATCGTTTGTACAAACATGGGTTGGATTATCCGTGATGACTAATTTTCCCTTGATGTATTCGATCACAATGCTATTCCCCTTGGCATCATGAAGAGGGACTCGTATTGGTGGTGTTTGGTTCTTGTATTCGGCAATGGTTGAGCGATTGACAAGTATTTTCTCAAAGCCAGCTTTCACCTCATCAACGGTAGCAAAGTTTGTTAAGGCGTACAACAGTATTTGGCAGGAGTTAATGCTATTGGCCGAGTCGGCTTGTGAAACATCTTGATATTGTGCAGTGAAAGGTGCATTTAGCAAGCCACCGACTAAACCTTTTTCATTCATACCATCGGCATAAGTGGCCACCCCTAAAATATTCATTCCAGCAACGGCATATTTCGATGTCCAATTTAAGCCTGTTCCGGCTTTTCCATCCACACCAATCCCTTGGAATTGATAACCTCTTGGACTAATCATTAGTTCGGAGTTGAGCGGCATTCCAAACTCCATGGAGCGCCCGTATACCGCCCCACCATCGCTACCCTTTAACAAAAAACTGGTGCACATAATCTTTCCTTAGAAAATTGAACAACATACATGATTAAATCGATTTACTTTTTGCCATCAAGAACGATTGCAGGTCCTGCTCGCCAGCCATGTATTGCAATAAGCAATACGCTACATAGGGCAGCATAATCAGCCAATACATACACAATAAAGAAAGTATGTGCAAAACATCACCCTGGCAAAAATCAAGCACAGATTGAATAAAGCCGCGATGGTGAAGAGCGCCTTCTAGCCCCGCAGAAAAAATACGGGATACCATTACAAATATAGAATCAATCGTCGTGCGAATGATTACGGCCAAGTAAATATTCGACTTATATAAAGAACCGACGGGCTGAAAGTATTCAGCAGAAACTAAAAACTTGGAGAGCAGCAGAGCTTGAATTAGCGCCACCCCATAGCCAACTACTTGGGATGGCTCCAAATGCAATGCAGCTTCGTTATAAAACGTCAGCGCGCTAAACCACAATGCAAAGTAACAAGCCAAGATAAGCCACTTTTTTAACAGTGAGCTGGCTAGAAGCTTGGCTTGATTTGAATTCATAAAAACCCCATGAGTTACTAGACTGCTTTCGCTACAATAACTAGCATTAGTTTATGCTTAACGGTGCACAGACAACCAACAAAATGCCAATGCTTATAAAACCGCTTTTTATTAGCTTGTGCGCCTTCTACTTTACATCGCTTGCCTTCGCAGAACCAGTAAACCCCCTAAACCCAGGCGTAGAAAAGTTAATCTCTACTCAGCGACTATTACAGCCTCAAGATAACGTTGCATCAGTCCCCATTTATTACAACTTTGACCAAAAAGTGGGTCTTGCTTATAAGGGCTCAACCCAATATACGGAAATTGAGCCCTTCATACCCTATCGCCTGACTTCAGAATATAGTTTTGTCGTCCACCCTCAAATTACCTATCAATCATTTACGAATTTCGATGGCTACTCAGGCTCTGGATTAAAGCCGATCATTATCCAAAGCTACTTCACCCAATCCGATCCCAACCGAAGAGTAAATTCATTTGGAATTGGCCCGATGGTACAAATTCGCACTACTATGCCGTGGATGTTTGGTAGCTCGCAAAATGGAGCAGGATATAGCGTCGGTGCGGCACATCGCACTGAAAATTGGGTTTACTCATTGTATGGCTACCAAGTCTTTGGCTTGGGCGCCACACCGACCATGGGTCCCAGCGCCAACAACATCTATCTCCAGCCAGCCATTACTTACATTACCAAGCGGTATGGAAATATCACCTTAAACAGTGAATCTATAATAAATATGAATACTGGCGCCCATTCTTATCCACTCAACCTGATGGGGAGCAGATTAATTGCCATCGGTGATGTGCCTCTGCTGTTTACCTTAGGCCTTCGGTATTACACCGTGAATACCAATATCGGTGGCGCTCAGGGCTGGGGCGGGCGCCTTGGTATTACCTATGCATTTAGCAAATAACAAACTTGGTCGAACATAAAACGCTAACGATCCTAAGTGGACGATCCAATAAAAAACTACTCGAAGGTGGCCTAAAGCAACATCCATCACAAATCAAACAAACCAGACTTTGCGATTGGCCTCATATAACCTTGACCGGGATTCGTATCAGGATTAGTAGAAAAGTAAGAAATGACTAAATC
>JBFZCO010000140.1:0-3157 GCA_041307885.1 Burkholderiales bacterium
GTGAAGCGATTCCTATTCTTAAAAATCAACCTGGATTTACTGAGTCTTTTTTAATTGATGGAAAAGCGCCGACTGCTGGTCAAATCTGGCGCTACCCTGCGCAAGCTAAAACCTTACGTGAGATTGCAGATACCGAGGGAGAATCCTTCTATCGCGGCCCCCTTGCGCAGAGCATGGTTAACTTTGCACAAAGTACTGGTGGCTGCTTTTCTATGGAAGATTTTGCTGCTAACCAAACTGAATGGGTTGAACCTCTAGCATTTGATTATGGTGATTACACCTTGCATGAGATTCCGCCAAATGGATCCGGTATCGCAGCGCAAATTGCACTTGGTATTTTGCAAGCAGCAAACGTCAAGCAGTACCCCGCCAACTCAGCTCAGCGCATTCATTTACAAGTAGAGGCAATGCGCATTGCTTTTGCTGATGCATATGCCCATGTATCAGATGCTAGTACGATGAAAGTGCCAACCAGTGCTTTATTGGATAGAGATTATTTGGCTAGCCGCGCCGCCCTCATTAATCACAATCAAGCAGGCAGCTATAGTGCCGGAGATCCGCATGCAGGTGGCACCGTTTATCTTTGCGCTGCCGATGAATCCGGCATGATGATTTCTTATATTCAGTCGAATTTCAAAGGCTTTGGTTCAGGCGTCGTTGCTCCTGGAGGCATTGCTTTTCACAATCGTGGCATGAGCTTTAGTCTAGTTGATGGACATCCAAACCAAGTTGCTCCTGGTAAGCGTCCTTTTCACACCATCATTCCCGCCTTTCTCACGAAAGGGAATCAACCTACTATGGCTTTTGGTGTCATGGGTGGCAACATGCAACCACAAGGGCATTTGCAATTTGCAATGCGCTTTATTGACGAGTATCTCAATCCACAAGCTTGCTCTGATGCGCCGCGCTGGAGAATTGATGATCTAGGCAAACTGACGGTTGAGTCTTCCATGCCCTCTTCTATTGTGGAGGAGCTAAAAGCATTAGGTCACGAAGTAACAGTAATGCCTGCAAATAGCCTCGATTTTGGTAGTGCGCAAGCCATTGCCCTGCTGAGAGAAGACACCAGCGCTGCCTATATTGCTGGCAGCGATCATCGCAGGGATGGATTGGCGGCGGGCTTCTAATTTTTTACTAAGGGGCAAAAGTGGCTTGCAAAATATCGAGGCTAGCCCCCAAAGTTTTATTACTGACAGCACCCAATCGCTTGACTAGGCGTGCCTTATCTATAGTGCGAATCTGATCTAAGAGTACTAAACCTTTTTTACCATCATGCGTAATTGGCACGCGATAGGATGCTGACTTACCTTTTGTAGTCATTGGCACAATAATGACGGTTCGCAAGAAATCATGCATCTCTTGTGGAGATACAACAACACAAGGTCGAGTCTTTTTAATTTCACTACCTAGGGTTGGATCTAAATTAATGAGCCAAATATCTCCGCGTGAAACGATGCTTTTTACCAAACCCAATCCTCATCATCCTCATTCATAAAGTCACCCAACACCAATCCGTCTTTACCATCTACAGCAATTGCTTTTGATTCCTCAGCCCAACCTTCACGAGGATTTTTTTTGGGTTTACTTAAGATCAGTTTGTCGCCCTCAATCACTAAATCAGCCTGATCGTCAAAACCTACCTGCTCAAGAATAGCCTTAGGAATAACCACTCCACGAGAGTTACCTATTTGACGGATTTGAAGGTGCAACTGTTTTTTCATAGTGATAACAATGTTATAACTATCTTAGCGCGGAGTCAAGTCGATAAAAAATCTAACTTGGCAAGCATTTCAAATAGAAACGCTTTACCTCCTGATCGCAACTAACATCTCTTGGTTGGATTGGCCTCTCTAAAGAAATCCCCTCGATTGAGGTGCATCGACTTAGGGCAACATATACTTGTCCAGCTGCAAACGCTCCTGACGAGAGATCTACCTGAATTCTATCCAAGGTCTTGCCCTGGCTTTTATGAATAGTGACAGCCCAAGCGAGCATGAGAGGAATCTGGACAAAAGTGCCAATGATATTTGGTGAAATTTTTCCAGACATCATGTCATGGTCATAGCGATATGATTCCCACTGATGACCTTTTACCTCAACCGTATTGGCATAGGGTCCGTTTTGCACGACCACCTTCACACTATTAGGAAGTAGTTCACGCACAACTCCGATGGTGCCATTTACCCAACGCTTTGGAAAGTTACTATCGGTGGCTGTGAACATCACCTTAGCCCCTACCTTCAAAGTGAGGTGATTGGGCGATGGCAGATTGCGGTCATCTACATTGAACTTACCTGTGGTGTTTCCTGTATAAATCTTAGCATCCGTATTTAACGCTCTGAGACCTGCGTTATTAATTTGATCGGCTCGCGCATTAGTGGTTGTGAGAGTAATTGTTTGCTCATCTACTGGGGCAGCATTTTTGTAACACTGCTCATTGAGAATGTTTAACGCCTCACCAATTTCTTGATTAATTCGAATTTGATTGAGCAGGCCCGCAAAGTGAGCGTCTTTTTGGCGGAAGATCTTGGACAACTCCACCATCGTGACATCTTTGCGATGCAATGCCATAGCGCAAAAGAAATAAGGCCCCTCATAACCACGTTCAGCAAGCACTTGCATATCTGCACTAGAAACAACTGGCGGCAGTTGGAATAAATCTCCTACAAACATCACTTGGATACCACCAAATGGCTGACTCTTATGAGGGCCATTCGCTCGCAAAAATAGATCGATTGCATCAATCACATCTGCCCTCACCATTGAGATCTCATCAATAATGAGCAAACGAATATCTTTGTAAAGGCGTTTATCTTTTAAAGGCTTGATGTCTTCTTCTGGGAAGATCAGACGGGGCGGCAAACGGAAGAAAGAATGAATAGTGACGCCCTTTACTTGTAGGGCTGCCACGCCTGTAGGGGCCACAACAACGACATTACCGGAAATATGCTCTCGCAGATAACCCACTAAGGTTGTCTTGCCGGTACCAGCCTTCCCGCTAACAAAGATATAAGGATCGTGCCGCTCAATTGCGTCAATTACCTCCTGATATTCAGGGGTAATTTCGATGGTGCTTGAATCAGGGATAGCGATTGTCATTCCCTATTGTTTCATGGGATCAACTAACGCAACGAAAGCCGATATAGACAACGGCAAT
>JBFZCO010000141.1:0-6032 GCA_041307885.1 Burkholderiales bacterium
TTGTGAGGGTAAAGTTAAATTTGGCTAAAGCCTATATGACCATTGAAGATTTTTCAGCCGCCAAGAAATCATTGGAAGAGATTATTAACATTGGTGTTGAAATTGATCCATTACTTATTAATGAGGCCAAAGGTTTATTGCTTAAGCTATCTTTGCGCAACACCTAAGACATGATGCGCATAGCTTTGGGTCTTCAGTACGATGGTAGCTCTTATTCTGGCTGGCAATCCCAGCTAAATCAAAGAACAATTCAAGACGAATTAGAAAAAGCAATCACTTCTTTCATAGGAGTGGAGGGGGTTGGTTCAAATCCTCTACGCGTCATTACAGCAGGTAGAACAGATACAGGCGTTCATGCATTGGGTCAGGTTGTGCACTTTGATGTGAATGTTGAACGTGAAAATTGGTCGTGGGTAAGGGGAGTGAATACGTTTCTACCCACCTCTATTGCCGTCAATTGGGCGCAACCTGTTTCTGAGGAATTTAGCGCTCGTTACTCAGCATATCAGCGCACTTATATTTATGTCATGCACGCAGGCCCTTGTCGCTCGCCAATGTCGGAAGGTAGAGCTGGCTATTTAATGATGCCAAGTGACCGATGGTTTGATATTGAGTCTATGAAGCAGGCATCTCAATGTTTAATCGGAGAGCATGATTTCAGTTCATTCCGATCTTCTGAGTGTCAAAGTAAGACCCCAATGAAAACAATCTATTCAATAGATATTTTTTCAGATCAGCCCTGGTTATATTTTCGAATCACTGGAAATGCATTTTTGCATCATATGGTTCGTAATTTGATCGGTAGTTTTTTATACATTGGTACTGGTAAGCATGCTCCCGAATGGATGGAAGCGCTTTTAAATGCCAGGGATAGAAGTTTGGCTGCCCCCACTTTTTCACCTGCTGGGCTGTATTTATCAAAGGTAAGCTATCCAGAAGCGTTTGCTATCCCTGGACCTTGGTCGGCCAATTCTTGGTTACCAAAATACCTTCTATAACCATTAATAGCTCTAAGGGCTTATTATTTCCAGCATGGGCTTACTTAATTACTCACCTGGTCACACTAGAGTCAAAATCTGCGGTATCACCTCGCCTGCAGATATCGATGCAGCGGTCGCTGCAGGTGTAGATGCCGTTGGCTTTGTCTTTTATCCCCCCAGCCCTAGGTCGATTACCCCCAATATTGCCGCCTCCTTAATCTCCCGTTTGCCAGCAGGGGTAGATGCTGTTGGATTGCTTGTAAATGCATCAGATGCTCAATTTGAGGCTATTAGAGCGGTAGCACCCATTACTTTATGGCAATTTCATGGTGACGAGACAGCTGCCGATTGCCAGCGACTAGCAGCAGGGCAGCCTTGGATGAAAGCGGCTCGCGTAGGGGCTCAGTTCGCCTTTGAGGATTTTTCCCTACAATATAGGCAAGCAAATGCCTTTTTGCTAGATGCCCTAGTTGAGGGTTACGGTGGTGGAGGCATTCCCTTTGATTGGCAAGGAATACCGCAAGCATGGATAAGCGCAAACGCGCCTCAGGTCGTTTTGAGTGGTGGATTGAACGTGCACAACGTGGGCGAAGCCATTGCTCGCCTTCATCCTTGCGCGGTTGACGTCTCTAGTGGCGTAGAAATTAGCAAGGGTGTTAAAGATCACGCCCTGATGAAGCAGTTTATTCAGGCAGTGCGTGCAGCAGATGCTAAAGCATCACCCTAATTTGCAGTAAACAATCAAAGAGGTATTTATGTACGATAAGCCAGATGCACGAGGGCACTTCGGTCCTTACGGTGGTGTATTTGTTTCAGAGACATTGATGTTTGCATTAGATGAGCTCAAAGCAGCTTATGCCAAGTATCAATATGATCCTGAATTTTTAGAAGAGTTCCATTACGAACTGAAGCATTTCGTAGGTCGCCCATCGCCGGTTTATCACGCTAAACGTTGGAGTGAAATGTTGGGTGGGGCACAGATTTATCTCAAACGCGAAGATTTAAATCACACTGGTGCGCACAAGATCAATAATGTAATTGGTCAGGCCATGTTAGCTAAGCGTATGGGTAAGCCGCGCATCATCGCTGAAACTGGAGCAGGTCAGCATGGCGTTGCTACTGCCACCATTTGCGCACGCTTTGGTTTAGATTGCACTGTTTACCAGGGATCAGTTGACGTTGCGCGTCAGGCGCAAAATGTATTTCGAATGAAACTTCTTGGCGCCAAGGTTGTCCCAGTCGAGTCCGGCACTAAGACACTAAAAGATGCTCTTAATGAGGCAATGCGTGATTGGGTAACCAATGTGGAGAATACCTTTTATATTATTGGCACCGTAGCTGGACCGCATCCATACCCTATGATGGTCAGAGATTTTCAAAGCGTTATTGGTGAAGAGTGTAAGGTTCAGATGCCAGAGTTAACAGGGCGTCAACCAGATTATGTGCTCGCATGTGTTGGTGGTGGCTCGAATGCTATGGGAATTTTTTATCCTTATATTGATTTCCCAGAAGTCAAACTAATTGGTGTTGAGGCTGCCGGTCATGGACTTGGAAGTGGCTTGCATTCTGCTGCCCTGTGCGTGGGCAAGCCAGGCGTGTTGCATGGCAATCGTACTTACTTATTGCAAGATGAGAACGGCCAGATTTCGGAAACGCATTCTGTTTCTGCTGGCATGGACTATCCAGGCGTCGGGCCAGAGCATGCCTGGCTTAAGGATTCAGGTCGTGCTGATTACGTTGCCATTACAGATGAAGAAGCTCTTCAAGCTTTTCATGATTGCTGTCGTATTGAAGGCATCATCCCCGCTTTAGAGTCCTCACATGCTATCGCCTACGCTTGTAAGTTAGCCAAAACCCTTCCCAAAGATAAGACTATTTTGATCAACTTATCTGGCCGTGGTGATAAGGATATGCACACCGTTGCCCAAGCTACTGGCTCTGAAGGTTAATAGCATCAACTTTCTGCCACTTATTTATTCTGAATTCCTATGTCAAAAATTACTGCGCTATTTAATCAACTAAAAGCAAATGGTAAGAAGGGTTTAATTCCTTTCATTACCGCTGGTGACCCTGATCCCTCACTCACCGTTGAATTGATGCATGCATTGGTCAGGGGTGGTGCTAACGTGATTGAGTTGGGCGTTCCTTTTTCCGATCCGATGGCAGATGGACCGGTCATACAAAGATCCTCTGAGCGAGCCTTAACCCACGGCGTGACATTGCATAGCTGCTTGGAGATGGTGCGAGAGTTTCGCGTTAAAGATGGCAATACTCCAGTAGTGTTAATGGGGTATGCCAATCCTGTTGAGCAAATGGGAGCAGAGCGTTTTGCTACCGAGGCTAAAGCAGCGGGGGTCGATGGTGTTTTGGTAGTAGATTACCCGCCAGAGGAGTGCGTTGATTTTGCGGCTAGGATGCGCACTGCTGGTATTGACCCGATCTTTCTTCTGGCTCCTACATCATCACATGAACGCATAAAAGAAGCCGCCAAAATAGCTTCTGGTTATATCTACTACGTATCGATGAGAGGCGTTACTGGTGCATCCCACCTAAATACCCAAGATGTGGCTAGTATTATTCCCAAAATACGTGAAGAAACACTCGTTCCCATAGCGGTTGGTTTTGGTATCAATGATGCTCAAAGTGCTCAAGCAGTCTCAAAAACTGCAGATGCAGTAGTCATTGGCAGCCGAATTATTCGACTTTTAGAAGAATCAGCCCCAGGCCAAGCGTTACAATCACTAGAAACCTTTATACGTGAAATTCGGGTTGCTTTAGATAGTTAATGCCTTTGATGGGAAACGAATGAGCTGGATCGATAAATTACTTCCTCCCCAAATTCAGCATACTGATCCTGCGAATCGTAAATCGGTTCCTGAAGGGCTGTGGGTAAAATGCCCCAGTTGCGAAACCGTACTCTATAGCACGGATATCGAGGCCAATTTATCGGTTTGTCCGAAATGTAGTCACCATATGCGTATCGGTGCGCGCCAGCGTCTTGATAGCTTGTTAGACCCTAAAGGGCGTTATGAGATTGGTGGCGATATTTATCCCATTGACCCACTGAAATTTAAAGATTCAAAAAAATATCCAGATCGACTCAAAGAGGCCAATGATGCTTCCGGTGAATCTGAAGCTTTAATTGTTCTTGGCGGAAAGATTGAAAGTATTCCTGTAGTGGTAGCCTGTTTTGAATTTCAGTATATGGGCGGATCAATGGGCTCTGTAGTGGGTGAGCGTTTTGCACGTGGTGTTCAAGAAGCTATTGATAAAAAGTGTGCATTTATTTGTATTACTGCAACTGGTGGCGCCCGGATGCAAGAGAGTTTATTGTCATTGTTTCAAATGGCCAAAACCAATTCTATGTTGACCTTGTTATCAAAAAAGGGATTGCCTTATATCAGTGTTTTAACTGACCCAACGATGGGTGGTATTTCGGCTAGCTTTGCCTTTATGGGCGATGTTGTGATGGCTGAGCCAAAAGCCTTAATTGGTTTTGCTGGACCTCGTGTTATTGAGCAAACTGTGCGAGAAAAACTCCCAGAGGGATTCCAGCGTTCTGAGTTCCTGATGCAAAAAGGGGGGATTGATATGATTATTGATCGACGCCAAATGCGTGCAGAAATTGCCCGCTTATTAGCACTGCTTCAACAACTTCCTGAGCCTGCGATTGCGGGTGGCGCAGCCGTTTAAAGCGCTTGACTACTTCCACACAATCCCCCATCTTCTTTTCTAGCCTAGAGGCATGGCTTAAACACCTAGAAACGGCTCACCCTCTCGGTATCGATATGGGTTTGGAGAGAATCGGTCGGGTTAAGGTCGCTCTAGGGCTTCAATTTCATTGTCCAGTCATTACGGTAGCTGGAACAAATGGTAAAGGCTCAACTTGTGCATATCTTGAAAGTATTTTGTTGGCATCTGGCTATAAAGTAGGTTGCCATATGTCACCACATCTCTTGATGTTTAACGAGCGCGCTCGCATCAACGGCGAAGATGTAAAGGATGATTTATTGCTCAAGCATTTCATGGCTGTTGAACAAGCTAGAGCGAGCTTGGAAAACCCACCAACACTGACTTATTTTGAGTTCACCACCTTAGCCATCATGCATCTATTCGCTCAGGCAAATCTAGATGCTGTGGTTTTAGAGGTGGGGATGGGCGGTCGTTTGGATGCTGTCAATATTGTGGATGCAGATTGCGCTATCGTAACGAGTATCGATATTGACCATGCTGACTTTTTGGGCGGGACTCGCGAAGCGATTGCCTTTGAAAAGGCTGGCATTTTTAGGCCTGGAGCAATTGCGGTATGTGGAGATCCCGTTCCCCCTCAAACATTGATTGATCATGCTGAAAAACTAGGTTGTGACCTATGGCTTCAGGGAAGAGATTTTAATTTTCAAGGTGACAAGCAGCAATGGGGTTGGGCAGGACGTCAAAAGCGTTTTAGTGGCTTAGGTTACCCTGCATTACGGGGCGCAAATCAGATCCTGAATGCTTCTGCAGTGATTGCAGCCTTGATGGCCTTGCACCAACGTTTACCGGTTAGTGCGCAAGATATCCGCAATGGTTTTGCCTTAGTTGAATTACCCGGACGTTTTCAAGTTTTACCAGGTCAGCCGACCATCGTGATGGATGTTGCTCATAACCCGCATGCTTGTGCAACCTTGGGTCAAGGCTTAGACAAAATGGGTTATCACCCCTATACCTTCGCTATTTTTGGGGTGATGGCAGATAAAGACATTGCCGGGGTCATTAAGCCATTACTTCAGATTGTGGATTTTTGGTTCTGCACCGATTTACCAACTCCAAGGGCGGCAAGCGCCAAGGATTTGGCGCATAAGCTTGAGGAATTAGGGGTGGCGCCTAAAAATGGTGCAGATGGCGGCATTGAATGCTTCTCGGAACCCGCTTTGGCATATCAAAAAGCGCTGTTAAAGGCAGGTGAGGGTGATAGAATTGTCATCTTCGGATCCTTCTATACCGTTGCCGGCGTAATGGCTTATCGAAACAACCAGGCGCATTGATCCATGATTCGTTTATCGAAGCTTTTTA
>JBFZCO010000142.1:0-66046 GCA_041307885.1 Burkholderiales bacterium
AGCCCAGTATGGATAAGGATCGTCGTAATTGGTTGATCGCTACTTCAGCGGTTGGAGGTGTCGGTGCAGCTGCAGCCATTTACCCATTTGTAGATAGTTTTCAACCCTCTGAGCGCGCAAAAGCTGCTGGTGCGGCTGTCGAGATCGACATTACTGGTATGAAACCAGATGAAATGCGTATGGTTGAGTGGCGTGGAAAGCCTGTTTGGGTAGTACGTCGTACGCCTGAACAAGTGGCAGAGCTATCAAAAATTGACGGAGAGCTCGCAGACCCAAATTCTTTAAGGGACCCAGCCCAATTTACGCCTCCGTATGCGCAAAACCAATGGCGCTCTATCAAGCCTGAGTACTTAGTTGTGGTGGGTATTTGCTCCCACTTAGGTTGCTCCCCATCGGCAAAGTTTGAGTCTGGTCCTCAGCCATCCCTCCCCAATGACTGGCCTGGAGGCTTTCTATGTCCTTGCCATGGTTCTACCTTCGATATGGCAGGCCGAGTATTTAAGAACAAACCAGCCCCAGACAATATGGAAGTTCCACCCCATATGTACTTAACCGACACCATGATTTTGGTCGGTGAAGATAAGAAGGCCTAAGGAGAGATCAATGGCATTTCACGAAAAAGAAGTTCCAGCAGACGCCTCCGCCGCCGTAAAGTTAATGGCATGGGTTGATTCACGCCTTCCAGTGACGGCCGCCTTCAAGCGGCACATGAGTGAGTATTACGCGCCCAAGAATCTCAACTTTTTTTATATATTTGGTGCGTTGGCGATTGTTGTTTTAGCAATTCAAATCATCACCGGTATTTTCTTGGTGATGAATTACAAACCAGATGCAGCCAAGGCTTTCGAGTCTGTTGAGTACATCATGCGCGAAGTGCCATTTGGATGGCTCATACGTTACATGCATTCAACGGGTGCCTCGATGTTTTTTGTTGTGGTCTATTTGCACATGTTCCGAGGATTAATTTATGGCTCTTATCGCAAGCCACGTGAATTGATCTGGATCTTTGGCTGTGCCATTTTCTTGTGCTTAATGGGTGAAGCTTTCTTTGGTTACTTGCTCCCATGGGGTCAAATGTCTTATTGGGGTGCACAAGTTATTGTGAACTTATTCTCTGCGATTCCATTAATTGGACCAGATCTCTCTTTATGGCTGCGTGGTGATTATGTTGTTGGTGATGCCACACTCAATCGCTTCTTTGCTTTCCATGTGATTGCTATTCCATTGGTATTGATTGGTTTAGTTGCAGCACATATTCTGGCTTTGCATGAAGTGGGCTCTAATAATCCTGATGGTATTGAGATTAAGAATACCGTTGATGAAAAAGGTATTCCTTTGGATGGCATTCCTTTTCATCCTTTTTACAGCGTGCACGACGTGATGTATTTGGGTGGTTTCTTAATGATCTTTGCAGCTATTGTTTTCTTTGCTCCAGAGATGGGTGGTTATTTCCTTGAGGCCAATAACTTTATTCCAGCCAATCCATTTGTGACGCCGTCGCACATTGCGCCAGTGTGGTATTTCACGCCGTTTTATTCAATGCTGCGTGCAACTACTTCAAACTTTTTATTACCTTTGTGGATCTTCTTGGCGGTTATTTTGGGGATGTTTGCTCTTAATACTAAAGATATGAAAGTGAAGGGTGCTTGTGCAGCCATTGCCATTATTTTGGCTGTTGGCTTCTACTTTCTTGATGCAAAGTTTTGGGGCGTTGTGATTATGGGTGGTTCAGTAGTGATCTTATTCTTCTTGCCTTGGTTAGATCACTCTCCAGTGAAGTCGATTCGCTATCGTCCAAAGTTTCACAAATATATCTATGGAATCTTTATATTGACATTTGTGATCTTGGGCTATTTAGGTATCGAGCCACCATCAGCAATTTTTGAAAAGATTTCTCAAGTTTGCACAATTTATTACCTGGGCTTTTTCTTGGCAATGCCATTTTGGAGCAAGCTTGGAACCTTCAAGCCAGTGCCAACACGCGTTACTTTTGAATCCCATTAATTTACGCCTAGAATATTGGCAAAGAGAAATTAGGAACTAGTATGAAACCAATTTTGAGAACTTTAATGGGTCTATTTCAAACCACTGCTTTGGTTGTTGCCCTCAGTTTTGGCTTAACTGCAAATGCGAGTGAGGGTGATTTTCCATTAGATGCTGCTCCAAATCGCGTGAGCAATAACGCTTCACTACAAAATGGCGCAAAAATTTTTGTGAACTATTGTCTGAATTGCCACTCAGCTACAAGCATGCGTTATAACCGTTTGCGGGACATTGGTTTGACAGATCAGCAAATCAAAGACAACTTAATCCTGACGGATGCTAAAGTTGGTGACCTAATGACGGTCTCTATGACTGCTAAAGAAGGGAAAGCATACTTTGGCAAAGCGCCACCGGATCTCTCAGTAGAGGCTCGTGCACGTGGAACAGATTGGCTTTATACCTATTTCCGCACATATTACAAAGATGACACTACCCCAACTGGTTGGAATAACTTAGTTTATCCAAACGTTGGTATGCCCCATGTTTTATGGCAGCTTCAGGGTGAGCGTGCTGCAAAGTTTGAGGATCGCAAAGATCCTCATGATGCAAGCAGAATGCAGAAAGTATTTGTTGGTTTTGAGCAGCTCACTCCGGGCACTATGAAACCACAAGAATATGATGACAATATTGCTGACTTGGTTGCATTCATGTCGTGGATGGCTGAGCCAGTTCAATTAGAGCGTAAGCGTCTTGGTGTTATTGTGTTGATCTTCTTAGCAATCTTCACTCTAGTAGCTTGGCGTCTAAATAAGGCCTATTGGAAAGATGTTCACTAATTGGGCCAATATGGCTCAATTAGATTAATAGAATTAAAGCCGCGGTTTGTTGTGCGTTTGTAGTAACGAAGTAGATTTTTAAGGAAATAAATTTATGATGGTGTTGTACTCGGGCACAAATTGCCCATTCTCGCAACGCTGCCGTTTGGTGCTTTTCGAAAAAGGCATGGATTTTGAGATTCGTGATGTTGACTTATTTAATAAGCCAGAAGACATCTCGGTCATGAACCCTTACGGTCAAGTACCTATCTTGGTTGAGCGTGATTTGATTTTGTATGAGTCAAACATCATCAATGAATATATTGATGAGCGTTTTCCTCACCCTCAATTAATGCCGCCTGATCCTGTAGCACGTGCTCGCGCTCGTCTTTTCCTTTTCAATTTTGAGAAAGAGCTTTTCGTACACGTATCAGCACTCGAAAATGAAAAAGGTAAAGCTGCAGAGAAGGTTCATGAAAAAGCGCGTTTAGCTATTCGTGATCGCCTTACTCAATTAGCGCCTATTTTCGTTAAGAATAAGTACATGTTGGGTGATGAATTTTCAATGCTTGATGTTGCTATCGCTCCTTTATTGTGGCGCTTGGAACACTATGGTATTGACCTGTCTCGCAATGCCGCTGCTTTGTTAAAGTACGCTGAACGTATTTTTAGCAGACCGGCTTACATTGAAGCTTTAACACCTTCAGAAAAGGTAATGCGCCGCTAAGCGGCACATTACTCAGGCGGCCCGTTTTGCATGTCTGACGTCCCAAGCAATAAACCATACTTAATCCGTGCGCTACATCAGTGGTGTACGGATTTTGGTTTTACGCCCTTTATGGCCGTATTTGTTGATGACAATGTTGAAGTTCCGATGGAATTTGTGAAGAACAACGAAATTGTTCTTAATCTCTCCTTAGAGGCGTGTCATCAGCTGAACTTAGATAACGATTGGATTAGTTTTCAGGCCAGATTTGGTGGTGTCCCCCGAAAAATCATGGTTCCGGTTAGCCATGTCCTTGCAATCTATGCACGAGAAAATGGTCAAGGTATGTCCTTTCCATTTGATAGTAATGGCAAAAATGCCCAGCCAAACCCTAGCAATCCGGATGAGGACCAGAAACCAAAAGCCGGTAGGCCTTCCTTGACGATTGTGAAATAGGTTAAAATATTATGCGTTGCCCCTTTAGCTCATCTGGTAGAGCAACTGATTTGTAATCAGTAGGTGGTCTGTTCGAGTCGGACAAGGGGCACCAAATTTTTAAATCCTAAACTTGTAATGAGTTTAGGATTTTTTCTTTTGGCAGAGCACTTCACTAATATGAATTGAGGTGCTACTTACTTAAGTTCACCCGACTAGTTTCTGGAAGATAGATCACAGCTACTACTGCACCACTGGCCAGAAAGATGGTGGGGTACCAAAGCCCTGCAATATTACTGGTCCATTGTTGATTGAGCCAAGTAACGCTTAAGGGAAGTAGTCCGCCAATCCAGCCAGCCGCTAAGTTATGGGGTAGTGTCGCTGCACTATTGCGTGTTTTTGCGGGGAAGAGCTCTGCTAGTAAAGCGGTTTGAGGACCAACTACTAATGCCAAAATTGCAGATAAGCCGATCAAAATTGCAGTGATCGTCCATTTGAAATGCGTGCTATCAATTGAGTTTTGTCCAATATCTTGCAACAAGTAAAAGGCAGGCATTATCAATGCGGCCCCAAGGATGAGGCCAGATACCACTACCGGTTTCCTACCCACTTTGTCAGACAGCCAGCCTGCCAGAATTGTTAAGGGCAGTAGTGCAAGCGTTGCATAGACACTCATTTGATCAACAAATTGAGGTGGTAGCTTGACAGAGGTTTTGAGAAAAATTGAGGTGTAGACTTGGACACAGAAAAACAAAACCGCACCACCTGCCGAGATGCAGAAGAAAAGGAGAAACATTCTTTTGCGCGTTTCAGAATCTTTGAAGTTATCGCGTAATGGTGTTTTTGACTGATTAGCAGATTGACTCAGTTGTAAGTAGACTGGCGTCTCTTCTAAAGCCATGCGAGCTTTAAATGCAATTAATAGCAAAATGAGAGATACCCAAAATGGGACACGCCAGCCCCAGGATAAAAATTCTTCTGGGCTTAGCCAACTTTGTAGCAGGGCAATCTGCAGGGTTGATACCAAAATGCCTAATGGCCCCATCAGCTGAAGAAAGCTTGTTTTAAAGCCTCGCTCTGTATCGCCAGCATGCTCAGTTAGATAGACTGCACTCCCGCCGATTTCACCACCAGCCGAGAGTCCCTGTAGGAGTCTTAAGCAAACTAAAAGAGTTGGTGCCCAAATACCAATTTGCGCATAGGTGGGCAGAAAGCCTACGCAGACAGTTGCGATTCCCATTAGGGAAATGGTGATCATAAAGACAGGTCGGCGACCTATACGATCGCCAATGCTGCCAAAGATTGCTGCGCCAATAGGGCGTACTACCATTCCAACACCAAATGTCGCCAGGCTAGCTAAAAGGGCTGCATTAGGGTCGCTAGAGGGGAAGAATAGAGGGGCAAAAACTACTGCTAAGGTCGCAAACGTCAGAAAGTCATACCACTCTAAGAAAGTGCCGAAGCAGGCAGCAACAGCCACTTTTTTATAGGAATGGGGTGGTGCAGATTTTGATGCGCTGATAGCAGTCAATTTTTACTCAGGATCCGCAGAGGAATCAATCAAAGGCGCTGATAAATTTTTGCTTGGTTTTACACCCAGCTCACGTACTTTTTCAGCAGTGCGAATCAAATTGCCTTTGCCCGACTTGAGCTTATTAAAGGCATCGTGGTAACTTGTTTGGGCTTGCTCTAAGCGTTGCCCTAACTTTTCTAAGTCATCTACAAAGCCAACAAATTTGTCATATAGCGCACCACACTGTTTCGCAATCTCCAGTGCATTACGATTTTGATGGTCTTGACGCCATAGATGTGCAACGGTCCTCAGGGTAGCCATTAAGGTACTTGGGCAAACTAAGACAATATTTTTTGCTAGAGCCTCTTGATAAAGAGATGGAGCAGTCTTTAGTGCTAGCAAAAAGGCTGGCTCAATGGGCACAAACATCAATACAAAATCAACCGAGCCAGCACCGTAAAGGCCGCTGTAGTTTTTATTGGAGAGCCCCTGAATATGTTGCCGCAAAGATAGGATATGAGCTGCCAGCTCCTGTTCCGCAAGCTCAGGGTCTGAGCATTGAGCATGTCTTGAATACGCAGTAATAGAAACCTTACTATCGACTACGAGACTTCTACCTTCGGGTAGCTTTACAACAACGTCTGGTTGAAGGCGTGAACCATCTTCCTGGGTATGACTATCTTGAACCAAGTATTCTTCACCCTTACGAAGGCCTGAAGATTCTAGGATGGACTCAAGTACTAACTCCCCCCAATTACCTTGTACTTTAGAGTCACCCTTAAGTGCTTGGGTGAGTGAGCGAGTCTCATCTGACATACGCAGATTGAGATTGGCTAGGCGCTCGATCTCATTACGGAGTGCAAAGCGTTCACGCGCTTCATTACCATAAGAGGTATTGACCTGCTCTTTGAACTCAGAAAGCTTAGTTTGTAGCGGTTTTAGTAAGGCATCTAAATTGGCAACATTTTGCTCAGTAAAGCGCTTCGATTTATCTTCTAGAATTTCATTTGCTAAATTTTTAAACTGGCTAGTGAGCGCTTCTTTAGCTTCGTTCAGAGATTCAATTCTGCCAAGACCTTGTTTGCGTTCTGAATCTAATTCAGCTTCGAGACGAATGGCGTTTTGAAGGGCCGAGTCTCGCTCATTACGCAAAGTAATAGCGAGTTCAGCCTCCGTCTGTTTTTCTTGTTGCGCTTTAGTCAGTGCTGTGCGTAAGCTAAGGGCATAGACTAAAAGGCCTGCACATAAACCAAATGGCAGGCCAAATAAGAGCAGTGAACTTAAATCAAAAGTCACTAATACGAACTCAACAATAAATTATTGAAATAATTAGGCTTTAACCAGTTTCTGTAGCTCACCACTTTGAAACATTTCAGTCATGATGTCAGAGCCGCCAATAAACTCACCGTTTATGTAGAGCTGAGGAATAGTCGGCCAATTAGCAAATTGTTTGATGCCATTGCGAATTCCCTCATCTTCCAATACGTTGACGGTATGTAAATTTTCAACGCCACTAGCACGCAAAATATTAATTGCATTTCCAGAAAACCCACACTGCGGAAACTGTGCATTTCCCTTCATGAACAACACAACGGGGTGGCTAGAGACGATTTCTTGAATCTTTGCTTGGGTATCCATATTATTTTCCTGAACTATTTAAAATGAGATGCTCTTTAATTAACTACCGTATCGCTTTAGGGTTAATTTTAAGGCATCTGAGAAAAAGGGTTAATCACCGAACTGCATTATGAGGCTGATTTTCGTCCAGATGTAGCGCGGCAATGACCTGCTAAATCACGATGAACCTCGATATCTTGCAAACCAGCGCCAATCATGAGTGAAACAACAGCCTCGGATTGGTCAAAGCCATGCTCTACAGCCAGTAGGGCGCCGGGGTAGAGATACCCATTGGCCTGATTGATAATCGTTTCTAAGCAGCTCAGACCATTGGCATAATCAGTTAGGGCTGATTTAGGTTCAAACTGAAGATCACCTTGATCAAGATGTGAGTCTAGATGAGCAATATAGGGTGGGTTGCTAACAATGACGTCAAAGTCACTTGATTCGCCAAGTGCTTTATACCAATCACCTTGAGTAAATTGCACCTGATCTTCAAGCTTTAGATGACGGGCGTTTTGAATGGCAATCGCTAGAGCTTCTGGAGATTGGTCTGTAGCAATAAGCGTGCTTTCTGGAGAGGCGCTAGCAATAGCTAGGGCAATTGCACCGGAACCTGTACCCAGATCTAAGATTCGGCATGGCCTGTTTAGTGCTTCAATCTCTTGCAAAGCGATATCAACGAGTAATTCAGTTTCTGGGCGAGGGATGAGCACCCCAGGAGCAACTAGCAATTCAATTGCATGAAAGCCTTTTTTACCCAGAATATAAGCAACTGGCTCACCCTCAATTCTGCGCTGCTCTAAACACTTCCAGTCTTGGTAGGCTGGCTCTTCTAAGACCATATCATCGCGTGATAACAAGGCTGAGCGGGGCAGTTGATAGTGATTTTCTAATATATGGGCCAGCAAAATACGCGCTTCATTTGTTGGCAAAGCAGACTGACTTAATAGCTCGCTTAAGCAGTGCTTTGAATGTGATGAACTCATAGCCTCTGTGGTGTTGATAGGCTGCCGTGAAACTGCTTAATTGTCACCAAGCGCTGCAAGAAGCTCGGCCTGATGTTCTGATGCCAATGCATTGCATAAGTCATCTAAATCCCCATCCATCATGGCATCAATTTTATATAGCGTGAGGTTGATGCGATGATCGGTTATTCGACCCTGAGGGAAGTTATAGGTACGAATGCGATCGCTACGATCACCAGAACCAATCAAGGATTTTCTAGTTTGCGCTTCTAGCTGGTGCTTCTCACGCTCTCTGGCATCCATGATGCGAGAAACCAATACCTTCATCGCTTGCTCACGATTGCGATGCTGACTTCGATCATCTTGGCATTCCACTACAGTGCCAGTTGGTAAGTGCGTAATACGTACCGCAGAATCTGTTTTATTAATGTGCTGACCACCCGCACCAGATGCTCTGAAGGTATCAATTCGGAGTTCAGCAGGATTAATTTTGACTGCTTCTAATTCATCTGCTTCTGGCATGACTGCAACAGTACAGGCAGAGGTATGAATGCGACCTTGAGTTTCAGTTTGAGGAACGCGTTGAACACGATGGCCACCAGATTCAAACTTCAGCCTGGAATATACAGATTGACCTACTAGTCGGAGCACTACTTCTTTGTAGCCACCTAAATCGGATTCAGCAGCATTGACTACTTCTACTTTCCAGCCTTGACGTTCTGCAAAGCGGGTATACATTCTGAGTAAATCACCAGCAAAGAGGGCGCTTTCATCACCACCCGTACCTGCACGTATCTCCAAGAAAACATTGCGCTCGTCATTGACATCTTTGGGAAGTAGAAGCTTTTGTAATACATCTTGCAGCCCCACCATTTTGGCTTGAGCGTCTTTTTGTTCTTCATCAGCAAAGTCCTTCATTTCAGGATCTTTGCGCATCTCCTCAGCAGCCTGTGCATCTGCTTCAGCCTGCTTATATAAGGCAAATTGCTCTACTACCGTAGCAATATCAGAATGCTCACGAGTCAGCTTTCGATAGTTGTCCATGTCTTTAGTGGACTCTTCGGTAGTTAATAAGGAATTGAGTTCGGCTAAGCGCGTATCTAGGTGTTCTAGCTTAGCCCGCATGCTGGGCTTCATCTAATGGTCTTCTGGCTTAGAGTGTGAGGCAAATAATTTAGGTAATAACTTAATCAAGGCGTCGCGTTCAGCACCATTGGAATGTTGTAGGGCATGCAGTGAACCATGCAAAAACTTATTGGTTAGGCCTTGCGCCATTGCATTAAGTACTTCTTGTGGATCATCACCTCGCATCAAGCGTTTCATTGCTCGATCAAGCTCTAATTGCCTGAGACGTTCGCCTTGTTGTTGTATATCTTGAATCAAGGGCACGGCTTTGCGTCCCTGCATCCAATGCATAAAGTTACCGACACGATCTTCGATAATGGCTTCAGCTTGGCTCACTGCAGCTTGACGCAAAGATGCACCAGTTTGAATCATCACCCCTAAATCATCTACCGTATAGAGATAGATATCATTTAAACGAGAAATCTCTGGCTCAAAGTCACGTGGGACTGCTAAATCAATCATCACCATGGGTTTGTGACGACGCTGCTTGAGTGCACTCTCCACCATGCCCAAGCCAATAATAGGCAGTGAAGATGCCGTGCTCGAGACAATAATGTCAAATTCATGAAGTCGGCCAGGAAGTTCTGAGAGTCTGAAAGATTCAGCTTGGATATCTTGAAGAGAAATCGAATCTACTAATTCTTGGCCACGTTCGATTGTGCGATTAGCAATGGCGACACTTTTGGGTTTGCTTGCGACAAAATGGGTAGCGCAAAGACTAATCATGTCTCCAGCGCCGATAAACAAAACACGCTGGTCGGAAATGGTTTCAAAAATACGCTCTGATAATCGAACAGATGCAGCGGCCATAGAGATTGAGTGGGCACCTATTTCAGTGGATCCACGAACTTCTTTAGCAACTGAAAATGTTTTTTGAAATAGTTGATTAAGGTATGTACCCAATACACCCGCATCATTAGCAGTTCGTACCGCATCTTTCATCTGTCCCAAAATTTGGGTTTCACCAATCACCATAGAATCCAAGCCGCAAGCAACTCTGAATGCATGACGCACTGCATCTGATTGTGGCAATGAATAAATATGAGGCTCTAGGCTACTAGGAGCAAGTTGTTGGGTTTTAGCTAGCCAATCAAAAGTGGCTTCATGTAACAAACTAGCAGCATCGGCATCATTGGCGGCGCAATACACTTCAGTCCGATTGCAAGTGGATAGGATCGTTGCCTCGGGTAAGCCTGCTTGGTTAGCGCCAATGAGGTGCTGACGAAGATCATGCAATGCTTCTTGAAGAAATTCAGGGTCGAAGGCGACCTTCTCCCGAATGGCGACCGGCGCTGTGTGATGATTGATGCCGAGTGTCAACAACTTCATAATGGCTGATTATAGATTTGATGACACGATTAATGGGGGTGACGATGGGGTTTTTAGCTTTTTTGCTCGTTGGAGGATCATCCGGGGTATTGGCTTGGGTTTTTTATCCTGGGACCAGAAGAGGCAAACCCAAGGCTAAACAGTTCCTACTGGCCCTTTTGATTGGCTCTATAGCTGCGGCAATCGCCTCCTATGGAGGGCAATTTGCCCGATTTTTCCAGGCAGGGCAAATGCTTGAGTGGTGCAGTGCTATTGTTGCTGCCTGTTTAGCAGGTTGTTTTTATGCAGCTATTACGAAATGAGCCCTAAAAAAGCGCTGTCTGGGGTGCCAAAATGGCAGGGTGACTGCTTTGCGTTATCCAAGATATCGGTTTTTGACCATGCTCAATGAGCCATGTATTCGCCTTAGTGAAATGCTGGCAGCTGCTAAGGCCTCCAGGCGCTAAAAATGGCTGAGCAGTTTTATAGACACCTAGCCCAGAAGGATGGGATGACTGCAAGATCAGCTGATCTTGGCCATTTTGAATAAGGGGAAGCTTGGACTGCGCATGCCCACCCCAAAGCATCCAAACTAAATGCGGTTTTTGTTGAGCAAGATTTGAAATGAGTCTATCAATCAGCGTTTTCCAGCCTATATTGGTATGACTACCTGCTTCCCCTAATTTGACGCTGAGGGCAGTGTTCAGGAGCAGCACTCCTTGATTAGCCCAGGCATGCAAATCGCCATTAGGAAGAGCTCCAAAGCCTTCTAAACTGAGTGCTTTGCTGATATTTCGTAGCGAACTAGGAAACTGTCGCGAATCTTTCGCAATAGTTGCAGGGATAGAAAATGCTAATCCTTGTGCAAGGCCTGGTGAGTGATATGGGTCTTGACCCAAGATCACGACCTTGACATTCTTGAGTGGAGTTAGCGATAGTGCTTTAAAAAAATGCTCAGGTCTTGGGCAAATCGATCGAGTATCTTGCCCAATTTCTCTTTGTAGGCTTAGTTGGAGTGTTTCCCAGTCGGCACCATTGAAGTAGTCGCCCAAGAGCTCCTGCCAATCATGAGGAATATCTGCCACAGAAAACAAGTCAATTACTCAGTTGGCGTGAGGTCATATTGTTTTGGAAGTTGGGTTTCCTCTAAAACAGTCATCGCTTCATGTTCTAAATCATCTCGGTAAAAGCGAATGTTTAAAACTTGATTTGCAATGAGGCTAGACAAGACTTTATCCCAGCGAGTGGCTGTAATGCGCTCGCCATTAATGCTAGTAATAAGATCACCAGGTGCAAGGCCAGCCAATTGCGCCGCCCCACCATCCAAAACATGGGTTACCTTGAGCCAGCCATTAACGTCGGTATGACGCATGCCTAATTGCAGTTTGATTTGCTCAAGCTTAGAGTGCGTTTTAGGTTTAACTGTAATGGACTTCGGTAGCCATCTTTGGATGGGAATATCCTCGCTACCAAAAATGTAACGCCTCTTAAACTCAACCCAACTTTTTGTAAAACCACTACCAAGTATTTTTAAAAAAATCTCATCTAAACCATCTTCAGCGATGCCATCTAGTGTGATTCCATGCTGGCGCCAGATCGCTCGCATGAGATCATCAAGCGACTGACGATTTTTTGTGAACTCACGAATCTTCAGATCAAGTCCTAGAGCAAGCAGAGCGCCTTTACCGTAATAGCTCACTACAGCATTGGGTGTGTTCTCATCAGCTTGATAGTATTTTGTCCAGGCATCAAATGAGCTATCAGCCAAACTTTGCTTTAGCCTACCAGGCCCTCGCAGAATGTTATTCCAATTATTGGTCACCAACTTTAGATAAGTTTTCAGGTCAATACGCTGACTACGAAAGAGCTGTAGATCATCGAAGTAGCTTGTAAATCCTTCAAATAACCAAAGTAAGCGGGTGTGGTTTCGGCGATCAAGCTGATAGGGTTGAAAGGCCTTAGGCTGAATGCGCTTGACAAGCCACGCATGAAAATATTCATGACTACAAAGCCCAAGAAATTCACGATAGGATGCTTCATCCAATGGTGTATTGAGTTGAGGAATTTGGTCTCGCTTGCAAAGTAGCGCTGTACTGTTGCGATGTTCCAATCCGCCATAACCTGAGAGAACAGCATTAACCAAAAATAAGTAGCTCTCAAATGGAGCTTGCCCACTCTGAGGTTCAAAAAGATCAATCGTAGAAGTACAGATTGCTTGCAAGTCTTTTGTGAGTCTTTCAAGGTCTACTTCATGAATACAGCCCTGGATGGCAATGGCATGCGGCGTACCATTTGATGTCCAGTGCGCAATCTGAAAATCTCCCATCGCAATAGGATGGTCTAGGAGATCATCATAATTTTTAGCTAGATAAAAACCGTATCCCTGATTGTCAACTTTGACAGATCTCAAGCCTGTTTGTACAGTCCAGTATTGAGTGCAAGCATCCTTTGGCGGAAGTATTACCAGCGCACAAGGTAAAGACTCTTGACCTTTTACCGCTAGACATAGGCTGCTAGGATTAATAAAAGCACGCTCGGTATCAAGGTAGGCTGCACGCACAGATGAGTCAAAGGCATAGATTGTGGTCAACACTTCTACCGGACCAGTGACGGGGGGTAGTCGCCAATGATCATTATCAATCCGCTCTAATGCTAAGAGTTGACTTGGATTTTCAATTGCGTACGCTTCAATAGTCTCAATTTGTTTGCTGAAATCCCGTATGAGATAACTTCCCGGAATCCATGTGGGCATTTGTAGAATTTGGCCATCAGCTTGGGGATTTTCAATTCTTAACTTCACCCCAAAGCGGTGACCGTAAAGGTCTGCCGACCATATCGAGTACTCAATAGCAGGGAGGTCTGACGATAGAATTGCGTTCATGTGTTACTTCAGCGTGCTAAATTTCTTTTCAATATCGCTAATTTGTACGGCTCCTGGGTAGCGGCTTCCATCAGTAAAGAAAATCGTCGGCGTACCGGTAATTCCATAGGTTTTTGCAAAAGCCATATTCTTATCGATCGGGGTTGTGCAATCACCTTTACCGCTCGGAGCAATTCCATTCACCATCCAATCAGTGTAAGCCTTTTGTGGATCTGGCGAACACCAAATCTGCTTTGATTTTTGAGCAGAGTCTGGGGAAAGAATAGGAATGAGGTAAGTGTAGACAGTCACGTTGTCTAATTGTTGTAGCGCTTTATCTAAGCGCTTACAGTATCCGCAATTGGGATCAGAAAAAATAGCAAGTTGTCGACTACCGTTTCCACGAACTACTTTGAGAGCATTGGCGGGAACAAGTTCGGTCCACTTAATGCGATTTAGGTCTGCCTGTCTTTGTTCAGTAATATTTTTGCCGGTAGCGATTTCAATAATCTCACCTTGGAATAAATATTTACTATTTGCATCTGTATAAAAGAGGTCATTACCAACCAGTACTTCATATACTCCAGCAATTGGGGATGGGCTGACAGTTTTTATTTTCAGACCAGCGCCAATTTTCTTTTGTAGCTCAGTCTTAATTTGCTGCTCTGTCTGGGCACTTACGGTAAAGGATGCCAAGCTGATGGCGCATAAAAAAATGGCGCTTGTAAATAATTTATTCAAAATCAATATCTCCTAGGGCGCGCTCGATTAGACGCCGTTTAATAAAATGGCTACGATTGACTATACCCAAACCCCAATTGCGTAATTGCGTTTCGGTAGAACTGGTGGCTGAAAACAATTTTTTAAGTTTATCCGTTACCCAAAGCAAAGCAGAGGTATCACCCTGGCGTAGTCTCTCGTAACGGCGCAACAAGACTTTATCGTTAATGGATCTAAAGGATTCACGGTGGCCAAGAATGTGAAGTAAGGTTGCTACATCTCTAAGTCCTAGATTGAGTCCTTGTCCTGCGAGAGGGTGCATCACGTGGGCGGCATCTCCGATGAGTGCAACCTTGGGGTTATCTTCGGGCCCAATAAAACGGCTAGCACGTATTTTCCTTAATGGAAAAGCAGCCGGTACAGAATTGAGAGTGAGTTGTCCAAGTTGTTTTGTTATTGAGCTATTTGCGATCAATGAGAGTTCTTTTGACCAAGCTTCCTGATTAAGCTTCAATAGGTATTGAGCATTTTCGGGCGAGGTTGACCAAACCATAGAAACTTGTTTATTCGGTAATGGCAGCATCGCCACAATATCCCCGCCTGGCAGGAACCATTGGTAGGCAGTTTCTAAATGTGTTTGCGTACAAATCCAATTTGCAACAACGGCATTTTGTTGATAACTATCTTCGCTGTGGGCGATTCCCAAGTGTGTACGGATAGGGGAATTCGCACCGTCCGCCGCAATTAATAGTTTTGCGCTGATGGAAGAGCCACTCTGAAGGTTAACTAGGACGCCATCTGGATTGATTTCTAGACTTTGCACCACATCATCAATGCGATTTAATTTATTTTGGAAGCGTGCAGCTTGATCAAGAGTGTGTTCGATCAGGTTAGATTCGCCAATCCACGCTAGCTGAGGTGTTCCTGCTTCAAATGCAGAGAGGTGTAGCTCATCATATTTTTGGCCGCGATCACCATAAATTCGCATATCGCGCACTGGCTGCATACGACTATGGTCTATCGCATCCCAAACTTGCAAGTGAGTCAGTAATTTTTTGGTGCCGGGAGAAAAGGCATAGATTCGCTGTCCCCATTGAACACCTTGTGGTGCAGTAACGAGATTTTCCAGGTCTGGAGCAATCTGGATAGTTTGTAAGCCCAGTTGTGCAAGTCCAAGTGCGCAAGCTTTACCAACGACTCCGCCACCTACAACCAATACATCCGTAGAGCGGGGTGTAGGTGGTTTGGGGCTTAGTTTTTCGGGTTGATTTAACTGAACTTCTGACATATCTCGATGATATCGAAACTAGACCTTTACAATATGGCTATGTCTTTAAAATGTGGCATCGTCGGCCTGCCTAACGTCGGCAAATCTACCCTATTTAACGCGCTTACCAAGGCTGGAATCGCGGCTGAAAACTATCCTTTCTGCACGATCGAGCCTAATGTGGGTGTAGTTGAGGTTCCTGACCATCGTCTTGCTGCCTTGGCAGAGATTGTGAACCCTGAGCGCATATTGCCTGCAGCTGTTGAATTTGTCGACATTGCTGGCCTTGTTGCTGGCGCCTCTAAAGGTGAAGGTCTAGGGAATCAGTTTCTGGCTAATATTCGCGAAACGGACGCCATCACTCATGTGGTGCGCTGTTTCGAGGATGCCAATGTGATTCACGTTGCCGGAAGGATCGATCCGATAGCCGATATCGGTGTAATTGATACTGAATTAGCACTTTCGGATTTAGCAACAGTGGAAAAAACGCTGAATCGTTCAAGTAAAGCTGCTAAGTCTGGTAACGACAAGGAGGCTACTGCGCTAGTAGCTGTTTTAACTAAGGTTCAGGCGCATTTAGATTCCGCTCAGCCTGTTCGTAGCTTGGGCTTGAGTCCCGAAGAGCATGCATTGTTAAAGCCGCTTTGTCTGATTACTGCTAAGCCAGCAATGTATGTGGCTAACGTGAAAGAGGATGGTTTTGAGAATAACCCCCATTTGGATGCAGTAAAACAACATGCCGCAAAGGAGGGTGCACCAGTCGTGGCCGTCTGCGCAGCAATTGAAGCAGAAATCGCTGACTTAGATGAGGCAGATAAAGTCGAGTTTTTGGCTGATTTAGGTATGCAAGAGCCAGGTTTGGATCGGGTAATTCGTGCCGGCTACGATTTGCTAGGTCTACAGACCTATTTCACTGCCGGGGTCAAAGAAGTGAGGGCATGGACTATCCATCAGGGCGACACTGCACCTCAAGCGGCTGGAGTCATTCATACGGATTTTGAGCGTGGCTTTATTCGTGCTCAAACCATTGCTTTTGATGACTTCATTCAATTTAAAGGCGAGTCTGGAGCAAAAGAGGCTGGCAAGATGCGCGCCGAAGGCAAAGAATATGTCGTCAAAGATGGCGACGTGCTCAATTTCCTATTCAATGTCTAAAAGATAGGCTGGAAATAAGAAAAGCCCTCGGTGAGAACTGAGGGCTTTTTACTTTGCACCTAGACTGCTGGTGCGTTTGAGATGGTACCTTTATTAGCTTGCTTTGACTGCCTTTTCCAAGCACTTAGAGATTTCTTCATAGCGTTTGAGCGCCATTTTGCTTGGAACCACTAGTTTTTTTCGACCATCCTCATTTGCAGCCATCTTGATATAACCCATTGCGCTCAAATTCTTCAATCTACCGTGCAAAGTAGCTTGCGAGCCTAGATCAGATAGAGAAATGAGATCTCCAACCAAAATGGACTTGCTCGCATAAAAAGACAAAATGATTCGGTCTAACAAACCCTCTTCAATTGAATCGAGCTTTTTCCCTGGATTAATACGGTCAAGCGTATCGATTAGATTCAAAAATCGGATATAACAAGATGATTTAGCAGTCGGCATATTTAATGAAAGTCTCAATTAGATGGTGACCATTAGCTCTTTGGCTAAGTCTTCTAAGTATATTCCCTATTTAGGTAGCAATCTGTATAGATTCTCTGGTGGAAGCTTGCCATACTGGCCAAAATGAAAAAAGCCCAAGCAGAATTTATCCCTAGAGTCCTGCTTAGTGCGGTGGCGTACACCATTATTTTTTATCTCAATGACTGGTTTACTAACGATCTTTCTTACGGGTTAGGAGTAAATTGGATTTACCTTCCCGCAGGTCTACGTTTATTTTTGACCTTGATATTCGGATTGTCCGGAGCGTTGGGAATTGCAATAGCCTCTTTTTTCATCTGCTATTTTGGCCAGTTTCCCTCTGAGCTGACAACCTGTATTGGGGTGGGCTTGATTTCTGGTTTTGCACCCTATCTTGCAAAAATGTTTGTCATGAGAAACATCCAATTTTCACCGGACCTTAGTGACTTGAACTTACCTAAATTGATTGCTTGCATTCTGATTTACGCCCTTTTGAGTGCCAGCTTACATCAATGGTGGTTTGCTCTGCGTGGGCTTGATGAAGCAGGAAGCTTAAGTCATTTTGCAGTGATGTTTTTAGGTGATGTCATTGGCGCAGTCCTTCTGATTGCGCTCATTAAGTTCAGCCTAGATCTTTTTAGAAGATCAAGAGCTGCTTAGTTAAACAACTCACTTAACGCTGTGCCTGGATCAGGTGCTCGCATAAATGCTTCCCCGACCAAGAATGCATTGATCTCATGATCTCGCATGAGTTGTACATCAGTACGATTCATAATCCCTGATTCAGTTACTAAAATTTTCTCACTTGGAATCATTGAAAGTAATGACAGGGTAGTTTGCAGCGTTACCTCAAATGTCTTGAGATTGCGATTATTAATCCCCAGCAGCGGAGTTTTTAGTTCAAGTGCTTGATCTAATTCTGGAGCATTGTGCACCTCTACCAGTACATCTAGGTCTAGCTCATGAGCACAGGCTTCCAATTCTTTCATTTGATTGATTTCAAGGCAAGCCACAATTAATAAAATCGCATCAGCCCCAATCGCTCGTGCTTCATATATTTGGTAGGGATCAATCGTAAAGTCCTTGCGTAATACTGGAATGCTACAAGCTGCTCGGGCTGCTTGTAGGTATGCATTTGCACCTTGAAAGTAATCTCGATCCGTAAGGACGGATAAACAGGCAGCGCCATTTTTTTCATAGGACTGCGCAATAAGATCAGGCTGAAAATTTTCACGCAAGATACCTTTGCTAGGACTGGCCTTTTTAATTTCGGCAATAACGCCGGCCTTACCGCCTGCAATTTTTTTCTCAATCGATTGTATAAAGCCACGCGGTTTTAGAAGGGCAGTACGATTATTTTCTTCTGCCAGATCACGCTGATTTGCTAGTGAAATCTTTGCTGAGTCTGCGCCAATTTCCAATTTCTTAGTGGCAACAATTTTGTCGAGAATATCGCTCATGAATAAATTTAATGACCTTGGGTTGCAGCTATAAACTGATCTAACTTTTGACGAGCAGCTCCTGACGCAATCGCTGCCTGTGCAATTTGGATGCCTTCAGAAATACTAGGCGCTACATCTGCTACATAAAGAACAGCACCCGCGTTTAAGCAAACAATGTCACTTGCTGGGCCGGGAACTTGATTGAGGACGTCTAAAACAATTGCTTTAGAAGCATCTGCGTTATCTACCTTAAAACTACTTGTTGGAGCAGTCTTTAGGCCAAATTCTTGGGGATGAATTTCATATTCGTGAACGGCTCCACCTTTGAGTTCGCCAACGAGAGTGGGCCCTTCAAGAGAAATCTCATCTAAGCCATCTCTCCCATACACAACAAGTGCATGATCCATGCCCATTGCTTGTAAAACTCGTGCTTGAATGCCTACTAACTCAGCGTTAAACACTCCCATCAAGATGCGCTTAGCATCAGCAGGGTTGGTAAGGGGGCCTAGAATGTTAAAGATGGTTCGTACACCCAGATCTTTGCGAATGGGTACAACATTCTTCATAGCAGGGTGGTGATTTGGGGCAAACATAAATCCTGCACCAACCTGAGCGATGCATCTCGCTACTTGCTCTGGAGAAAGTGTGAGTTTGACTCCTAATGATTCCAAAATATCTGCACTACCAGACTTGCTGCTAACGCTTCGGTTACCATGCTTGGCAATCTTTGCTCCAGCCGCTGCTGCTACAAACATTGCTGCAGTGGAAATATTAAAAGTATGGGCACCATCTCCCCCAGTACCCACGACATCAACTAAGTTAGCCCTATCTTCTACTTTTACTGGTGTTGCAAATTCACGCATCACTTTTGCTGCAGCGGCGATTTCTCCAACGGTTTCTTTCTTAGTACGTAATGCAACTAATAGACCCGCCACCAAAGTAGGGGGCATTTCACCACCCATGATTAAACGCATCATAGCTGCCATCTCATCATGAGAAAGTTCGCGATGTTCAATGCAGTGTTGTAAGGCTTGTTGCGGAGTAATTGACATAACGCTATACCACTTCCTTATTTGGCTTCTAAGAAATTCTTTAAGAGTGCATGACCATGTTCTGAAAGAATTGACTCAGGGTGGAACTGCACACCCTCTACAGCGAATTTTTTATGGCGTACGCCCATGATTTCACCATCAGATGAGGTGGCAGTGATCTCTAAGTCGGCTGGTAATGAACTCTTTTCTATCGCTAGGGAGTGATATCGAGTCACTTTGAAAGGATCAGGCAGTCCTCTAAAAACACCCATGCCAGCATGGTGAATATCATCCGTTTTGCCGTGCATCACCTTTTGGGCGCGAATAATTTTTCCACCAAAAGCTTCGCCAATAGCCTGGTGGCCTAGGCATACGCCCAAAATAGGGATCTGTCCGGCATAGCGCTTAATTGTCTCTACTGAGATTCCAGCTTCAGTTGGACTACAGGGTCCTGGTGAAATACAAATCCGTGCCGGGTTTATTTTAGAAATCTCATCAACCGAAATCTCATCATTACGAAACACTTTTACTTCTTCACCGAGTTCTGCAAAGTACTGAACGAGGTTGTAAGTAAAAGAATCATAGTTATCAATCATGAGGAGCATCGAGTCCTCCTTGTACTAAATCAGCAGCCATTAATACGGCGCGAGCTTTCGCTTCAGTTTCTTTCCATTCGGCGCTAGGGTCTGAATCTGCAACAACTCCAGCTCCAGCTTGGGAGTGCAGCACCCCATTGCGAATCACACCCGTACGAATTGCAATAGCAACATCCATATCGCCAGAGAATGATAGATAGCCAACTGCCCCACCATAAATACTACGTTTCACAATTTCCATCTCATCAATAATTTCCATCGCCCGAATTTTGGGTGCGCCTGAGAGGGTGCCGGCGGGGAAGGTAGCTCGTAAGACATCCATGTTACTCATATTGTCTAGTAATTCACCTTCCACCGAGCTTACGATGTGCTGCACGTGTGAATACTTTTCAATCGACATTGAGTCAGTCACCTTCACTGAGCCAGTCTTCGCAATACGGCCTACATCATTGCGTGCAAGATCGATCAACATGACATGTTCAGCAATCTCTTTGGGGTCAGCAAGCAGTTCTTTAGCTAGGCGCTCATCTTCCTCTGGTGTTGCACCGCGTGGCCGTGTTCCGGCAAGTGGACGAATGGTGACAATTTTTTCAGCTTCACGTTTTTCTTGGCGCACCAAAATCTCTGGAGACGATCCAACTACTTGTAAGTCACCAAAGTCATAAAAGTACATGTATGGCGATGGATTGAGGGAGCGCAGAGCTCTATAGAGTGCTAATGGGGAGTCTGTAAATGGTTTGCTAATTCTTTGGCCAATGACAACCTGCATGCAGTCACCAGCCAAAATGTATTCTTTAGTCTTGCGCACAGCTTTTTCAAAATCTTCCACTTTGAATTTGCGAATTAATTCTGTTTTGTTGCTAGGCAATGATGCTGGCATGCTGACTGGCTTGTTTAGACATGCGAGTACTTCTTTTAATCTAGCCTGTGCAGTCTCGTAACTCTGGGCAACACTAGGATCTGCATAAACAATAAGATAAATTCGGCCTGCAACATTATCAATCACTGCTAACTCTTCAGTGAGCATCAATTGAATATCAGGAACCCCAAGTTCATCCGGTAATTGATGTTTTGCTAGACGAGATTCGATATATCGAACGGTGTCATATCCAAAGTAGCCAGCAAGGCCACCGCAAAAACGAGGTAAACCAGGTTGCACTGCTACTTTAAATCTTTTGAAATACGCATCTACAAAGTCGAGGGGGTTCTCGTAATTGGTTTCGATCACTTCATCATTGAACAAAACTTCAGTAATGGGTGCTTCTGGTGTTCCCACTGTTCTTAAAACGGTTTTGGCAGGCAAACCAATAAAAGAGAAGCGACCAAAACGTTCGCCGCCTAACACTGACTCCAAAAGATAGGTATTTTTTTGCCCAAAGGCTTGAGTCAGCTTCACATAGAGTGATAAGGGTGTTTCTAAATCAGCTAATACTTCCTTAACTAAAGGAATGCGATTGAAACCCTGCTGAGCTAGGGCTAGAAATTCTGCATGCTGCATTACACGCTTCCTGAGTTCGCTAGTTCTGTACGCATTGCGTTAATGACGTCAGCATAATTTTCTTTCCCAAAAATGGCAGAGCCAGCGACAAATGTATCTGCGCCAGCTTTAGCAATCTGAGCGATATTGTCAACCTTAATTCCACCATCAACTTCTAGGCGAACGGAGCGACCTGTTTCTTGATAATGACGATCTAAAAGAGCGCGAACTTGTACGATCTTATTCAGAGTACCTGGAATAAATGATTGACCACCAAATCCAGGATTCACAGACATGAGTAAAACCAGATCTACCAAATCTAAGGTGTGATCCAAGCAATCTAGTGGTGTTGCAGGATTTAAAACTAATCCTACTTGGCATCCTTGGTCACGGATCAATTGGATCGTGCGATTGACATGAGAGCTTGCTTCTGGGTGAAAGCTAATCAGGTTAGCACCTGCTTTTGCAAAATCAGGAATGAGGCGATCTACAGGCTCAACCATGAGGTGGACATCGATCATGGCTGGTTTGCCATCTTTTACTGCGTAAGGACGAATGGCCTCACAAACCAAGGGGCCAATAGTGAGGTTGGGGACGTAATGGTTGTCCATCACATCAAAATGAATCCAGTCAGCACCTGCTACAAGAACCTCTTGAACTTCCTTGCCAAGACAGGCAAAGTCAGCCGACAAAATGGAGGGGGCAATAACAAATTGGCTATTTGAGGGAGGTTTCTGGCTATCCATCCCTAGATTCTAGCTTGCAGTTGACTCTAGGATGGAGCAGAATTCGTCCATGAATCCTCACGAAATCACTATTACGGTCAAAACACAGTATTTGTCTGATCAATCGGACCCAGATAATCGGCAATTCGCCTTTGCCTATACGGTCACCATCAAAAATACGGGGACAGCCAGTATTCAGCTTATCGCTCGTCATTGGTTCATTACCGATGGGGACAACGATGTGCAGGAGGTGCGAGGCCTAGGAGTTGTTGGCCAGCAGCCTCTATTGAGGGCTGGGGAGCAGTTTGAATACACCAGCTGGGCAACTCTGCCCACTCCGGCAGGAACGATGCGTGGAGAGTATTTCTGCGTGACTGAAGATGCTCAGTTTTTCCAAGCCCCCATTCCCGAATTTGCCTTAGTGATGCCTAGAACCCTGCATTAAGCCTAATCTGGGCAAATTCAGCGTTTATTTTTTTCCTTTGCCAGTCCAAAGGACAATGAATAAAAGGAGCGCTAAAGCGAGCCCTCCTTCTAAAACAAATAGGATCATTGGGTATTCATCGAGTAAATTGGCGATCATGATCTCTCAATCCAATACTTTTAATAGGTTAATCGGTAAGCAAACCGTATGGTGCAGTGTATTCGCTATCTTGATTGTCGTCTTTGTATCCGGTTGCGCTACTCCGCCAACTCGTGGAACAGGCTACCGATCTAGCGGGGGTGCTTCCCCAGATTCTTACAGTTCTTCGATTGCGAATTTTCGAGCGGTTTCATGGCAAGCATTGCCTGGGTGGCAAGAGGACAATTTGTCACAAGCTTGGCCGGCTTGGCTCAAAAGTTGTGATGCTCTGCGTAAACGTAGCGGAGAGCCTAATTGGCGTCAGGTATGTGCGCAAGCAAGTTCAGTATCGGGAAACAATGGTCAAGCCATCCGCCAATATTTTGAGGCCAACTTTCAGCCTTATGAGGTGCGTAGTAGTTCGAATGGTAGTGATACCGGCTTAATTACTGGCTATTACGAGCCAGTCATGAATGGCTCTCTTACTCGAACAGCTCAGTACACCGTTCCTCTATATGCAATCCCTAAAGCTTGGAGAGGATCCAAGCCCAGTCCAGGACCAACTCGTGCTGACTTAATGAGCTCAGGGATACTTCGTGGTTCTGAAATAGCGTGGGTACAAGATCCTGTTGCCGCCGCTTTTATGCAAATTCAAGGATCAGGAAAAATTCGCCTTGAAGATGGACGCGTTGTGCGTTTAGGTTATGCGGGTACGAATGATCAACCGTTTAAGTCCTTTGCACAATGGTTATTAGATCGCAAAGAAATCACGCGTAGTCAAGCAACCATGCAGGGCATTTCTGCTTGGGCAAACCGTAATCCTGGACGAGTTGAAGAGATGCTTAATGCCAATCCACGCTTTGTATTTTTTAAAGAATTGCCCGGCAATGTAAGTGCAGACCTAGGTCCAACTGGCGCTTTGGGCGTTGCATTGACGAGCGAGCGTAGCATTGCTATTGATTTAAAGGCGATGCCTTTAGGAGCCCCAGTATTTTTGAGTACAACCAGACCTCTTAGTAGCCAAACTCTACAAAAATTAGTGATGGCTCAAGATACGGGCAAAGCCATTGTCGGTGGGGTAAGAGCCGATTACTATTGGGGATCAGGAGATTCTGCTGGAGAATTAGCGGGTCGAATGAAGCAAGATGGGAAGATGTGGTTATTGCTACCACGCTAAATAAATAACGGAAAGAATTTAATGAGCTACAACACAATATTGACTGAGGTAGATGGCAAGGTTGCTGTGATTACTCTGAACCGCCCACAAGTCTTAAATGCCCTTAATGATGAGTTAATGAATGAGTTAGGGGTGGCTTTATTGGGCTTTGATGCTGATGACAATATTGGCTGCATCATCATTACTGGAAGTGAAAAGGCATTTGCTGCTGGGGCAGATATTGCAACGATGGCAAAGTATGGATTTGACGATGTTTATCGCGGCGACTTTATTTCTCGGAACTGGGAGGAAATTAAAAAGGTACGCAAGCCAGTAATTGCAGCAGTTTCCGGGTTTGCTCTGGGTGGAGGGTGTGAGCTAGCGATGATGTGTGACACGATCATGGCTGCTGACAGTGCAAAGTTCGCTCAACCAGAAATAAAGTTAGGCATTATTCCTGGGGCTGGTGGCACACAACGTTTGCCGCGCGCAGTTTCTAAAGCGAAGGCAATGGATTTAGCGCTTACTGGCCGTATGATGGATGCGACTGAAGCTGAGCGATCTGGTTTAGTTGCTCGCATTTTTCCTCAGGCAGAACTTTTAAAGGAGGTAAAGGCTATTGCTAAAGCAATCGCAGATATGCCTTTGCTTACTGCAATGATGGTGAAGGAAGCAATTAATACCGCCTACGAAACGACTCTTTCGGAAGGTATTCATTTTGAGCGCCGTTTATTTCATGCCTGCTTTGCAACGCATGATCAAAAAGAAGGTATGGCAGCTTTTATGGAAAAGCGCCCAGCTCAATTTACCAACTCATAATCCACTTCGGAGTAGGCGCTTAAACAGATTATTTTTCTAAATAGCGTTGCGCTAACTTGACCCAATAGCTGACGCCTACTGGAATCAGTGCGTCATTGAAGTCATAGGAAGGATTATGAAGATGGCATGGACCCATGCCATGCCCAATGCTACGGTGATCTCCGTCGCCATTGCCTAAGAAGACGTAGCAACCTGGTTTCTCAAGCAACATAAATGCGAAGTCTTCGGCGCCCATCGTGGGATCAATTGAAGTATTCACATTTTGCGAGCCAACTAATTCACCCATCACCTTGCTGGCGAACAAAACTTCTTGATGATGGTTAATCAGGGGTGGATAGTTTCTTTCAAAAATAACTTCAGCTTGGCAATCAAACGCGCCAGCTATCGTATGAGAAATTTCTCTTAAACGTTGCTCAATTAAGTCGAGAACTTCTAAGGTGAAGGTTCTTACTGTGCCACCAATGAACGCACTATCAGGAATGACATTGCTTGTTTCACCAGCATGAAATTGGGTGACAGATAAAACGGCTGCATCTACAGGACGTTTGTTGCGGGTGATGATGCTCTGTAAGGCTTGGACAATTTGCGCGCCAGTAAGAAGCGGATCAGCGCTATTGTGTGGCAGAGCAGCATGGCCACCCTTTCCACGAATGGTGATCTCAAAAGTATTACTCGAGGCCATCATGGGGCCAGAGGTCACCCCGAAATGCCCCTCTGCAAGACCTGGCCAATTATGCAGGCCGAAGACTGCATCGCATGGAAATTGTTTAAACAATCCATCATTGATCATCTCTTGTGCGCCAGCCCCACCTTCTTCGGCAGGCTGAAAAATGAAAATCACAGTCCCCTTGAAATCCCGATGATTTGATAAGTATTGAGCCGCCCCTAAGAGCATGGCAGTATGGCCATCGTGACCACAGGCATGCATCTTGCCCTGGTTCTTTGAAGCATGTTCAAAAGTATTGTGTTCTTGTAGTGGCAGTGCATCCATATCGGCACGCAGACCAACCATCTTGCCTGGGCCTTGGTCACCCTCTAGCTTACCAACAACCCCAGTTTTTCCTAATCCACGATATACCGTGATTCCCCAGCTTGAGAGTGCTTCAGCGACGAGGTCAGAGGTGCGGTTTTCTTCAAAGCGTAATTCAGGGTGCGCATGAATATTGCGCCGAATTTCTTGAATTGCCGATGCGGAGTCGATGATCTCAGGAAGTAATCGCATAGCTTCATCTTATCTGAATTTACTTAGGTAGATTTATGTGCTGCGCAGCAAATTTCAGAGCATCTAGGGAGTAAGGGGCATTCTCGGGCTTGATAAGTGCCTTGGGAAGGCTTGGAATGGCCCCCAAAAATGGGGCAAAAATTCTATCTTGCAAGGCTTGTATATTTTCTTGTAAGAAAGGCATTTCTACAGAAAGGGTATTAGCCACCCATCCGGCGATCATGAGTTGACGCGATTGAATTGCTTCGCAAGTTAGTAGCGCATGATTGATACAGCCTAAACGCATCCCCACTACGAGAATCACCGGAAAATCGATAGCTTGTGCTAAGTCTGCTAAATCCTCTTCTTCATTGAGTGGCACTAGGAATCCCCCTGCACCTTCGATGACTAATGAATTAAATTGCTGATGCAAATTATTTTTAGCTTCAAGCATTACGCCGCAATCTAAGCGCACACTTTCTTTGTGTGCCATCAGATGCGGTGCAGCTGGCACATCTAAAACATAAGGGCAAAGAGAAATTTCCTGAGGCTCCAAATCGGAAGCAATGCGTAATGTCTCAAGATCTTCGTTCTGTCTGACTCCATCGGCATCAAGATAAGTTCCAGCAACTACAGGCTTAAATCCTACGGTATTGAAACCTAACTCTCTTAGTTTGAAGATGAGGGCACCACTAACTAAAGTCTTTCCGACCTCAGTATCAGTGCCTGTTACAAAAAAATTAGCAGATGAGCTCAAAACTATTTTTGCCTTTCTACTATTTGTTCGATGTCTTTCAAAGCTTGAATGAGGGCACGTAGGTCATTGGTATCGTGATTGGCTGAAAAGGTAATTCGTAAACGAGCACTACCATCTGGAACGGTTGGGGGACGAATAGCTGGAATCCAATAGCCTGCTTGATCTAAGAGCTTAGCTGCCGCTAAGGCGCTCGCATTGCTACCCAAGATCACTGGTTGAATGGGAGTGGCAGATTGTATTTTCTGCCACGTAGAAAAGGTCATTTCAGTGCGCCAAATATCGATGAGATGATGTAAATGTTGGCGACGACGAATCCCTTCGTCACTTTCAATGATTTGTAAGCTGGTGATGAGTGTATGGGCAATTGCTGGTGGTGTTGCAGTGCTGTAAATATATGGCCTACCCTTTTGGAGTAGCCATTCAATAAAAGGATCGCTCGCACAAATGAAGGCACCACTGACACCAGCAGCTTTGCCAAGAGTGCCAATATAGATAATTCGCTCAGAGCGTACATCCATTTGCTCGAGAATTCCATGCCCTTGTTTACCCAGCACTCCAAAGCCATGTGCATCGTCGATGATAAGAAGTGCATCGTAGGTTTGAGCGATTTCAAGCAGTGCTTTAACGGGTGCAATATCACCATCCATACTGAATACCCCATCAAGAACAATCAGCTTGAGTGGATGCTTGTCATCCCTTAGAGGGGTAATGAGTGATTCAAGATGTTGATGATCAAATACAGTCACACTTGCTTTAGTTTGCGCGCTTGCTAATTTGACACCATCAATAATTGAGGCATGATTTAGGCTCGCAGAATAAATACTTGCTTGCCCTCTTTCGGTAAGCCTTGCGAGACCAGTAATGGCGGTAATGTTGGCAAGATACCCAGTACTAAAAAATAATGATCTTGCATCTGGAATATGCGCGTTCTGAAATTTTGCTAATTTTTTCTCTAGGAGTGCGTGAGCAATGTGATGACCACTAATTAAATGGGATGCGCCACTGCCAACGCCATATAGTTGGGCACCTTCTCCAAGAGCAGTTACTAGGCGTGGATGATTGGCTAGTCCTAAATAGTCATTGCTACAAAAAGCTTTCAGCTCACGATGATCAACCGTTGCTTTGGTATCACATGGAGTATGTGTAGTACGTAATTTCCGTCGTAATAATTGCGTATCAAGATCAGAAATTTGATCGTGAGCCACACCCAGGGCATGAAAATGATTGCTCACTTGAGGACTCGATTTAGGGCTCGTTGCACCGCAGTGCCGGCCTGCATTGCTTCGTCAGTCGTTAATATGTAAGGAGGCATCACATAGATCGTATTAGCAATGGGTCGAATCAATATGCCCTCTGCAATACTAGCTGAGAACATTTCACGGGCAAAGCTCCTTGGATTTTTGAGTTGCTCAGGTTTGATATCAAAAGCGAGAATCATGCCTTGCTGACGCCAATGTTCAATGCGTTCATCCTCCTTTGCCCATGCAAATGCATTTGTAAGGTCAATACTTCTCTCAATATTTTTTTCAAGCACGTCTTCATTTTCAAAAATATCTAAGCAGGCAAGGGCTGCAGCGCATGCCAAGGGATTGCCTGTATAGGAATGTGAGTGTAAGAATCCTTGCTGCATTTGATCGGCATAAAAAGCACGATAAATTTTGTCAGTCGTCATTGATAGTGATAGCGGTAGATATCCGCCACTAATACCTTTAGACAGTGTTAAGAAATCGGGCCAGATTCCAGCATGTTCACAAGCAAAAAATTTGCCAGACCTGCCACAGCCAACTGCGATTTCATCAGCAATCAAATGAATATCGAAGCGATCGCATAGCGCTCTCACTAAGCGAAGATATTCTGGAGAGTGCATTGCCATTTGTCCTGCACATTGAACTAGGGGCTCAACAATGAGAGCGGCGATATGTTGATGTTCCTGTTCTAGCAGGTCCTCCAATTTTTTAGCTGCTCCTCTAGCTACATCTTCAGCAGTTTCGCCTTCTAAAGCTTTTCGTGTATCTGGTGATGGGACTGTGAAAACATCTTGCAAGAGTGAGCCATAAGCTGCTCGAAAGATGGCGACATCAGTGACCGCTAATGCGCCTAGTGTCTCGCCGTGATAACCATTTTCTACACAAACAAATTTTTTCTTTTGAGGCTTGTTATTCACTTTCCAATAGTGGTGACTCATTTTTAATGCGATCTCAACCGCTGATGCGCCATCAGATGCATAAAAAACATGGCCTAAATGACCTTTTGTGAGAGCCGATAATCTCTCTGAAAGTTCAATTACTGGCAGATGCGTAAATCCTGCGAGCATGACATGTTCAATTTTTTCAAGTTGAGCATTAATTGCTTGATTAATCCGGGGGTTGGCATGACCAAATAGGTTGGTCCACCAAGAGCTAATACAGTCGAGCAATGCATTTCCTTGCTCGTCAAAGAGGTATGCCCCCTTGCCGCGTGTAATCGCAATGAGCGGAAAAGACTCGTGATGCTTCATCTGAGTGCAGGGATGCCAAACGACATCGAGGCTGCGATCAACTAGTGATGTTTGAGTTGGATCAGAAATAAGCTTCATCTTTAGTATTTGACCACTAGTTTTTCCAAATTTAAGGCTGTATCTGTTATGTTTATGGCTTGAATTGATCAATTTTCTGGAATTCGACCATGCAGGCCACCCAAACTACTGAAAAACCCATCACCCAATTTAAATCCAAGGCGGATTTATCTGGCGCAAAACATCCTGCGATGGGTCAGTCTGGCGATTGGTCGGTAGCTCAGATTGAGGCGCTTTTTGCCCTCCCATTTAGTGAATTGATGTTTAAAGCTCAAGAGGTTCATCGAGAATACTTCCCTGATGGCGATGTGGAATTGGCCACCCTTTTATCCATTAAAACGGGTGGCTGTCCGGAAGATTGCAGTTATTGCCCTCAGGCAGCACGCTATGACACAGACGTAAAAGCCAATAAATTAATGGATTTGGATGAGGTGCTAGAAGCTGCTAGAGCCGCTAAGGCTGCAGGATCTAATCGTTTTTGCATGGGTGCCGCTTGGCGTGAACCCAAAGATCGGGATATCGAAAAAGTCACCGCCATGATTAAAGGTGTCAAGGCTTTAGGTTTAGAGACTTGCGCCACCTTAGGCATGCTTGAGGCAGATCAGGCGCTGGCACTTCAGGAAGCTGGTTTAGACTTTTATAACCATAACCTGGATACAAGCGAAGATTTTTACAGAACTGTCATTTCTACCCGGGGCTATCAAGATCGTTTAGATACGATTTCTCATGTTCGTGCTGCCGGAATGTCGGTTTGCTGTGGCGGCATTGTTGGTATGGGCGAGTCCCGCGAACAACGTGCAGCATTTTTAGCCCGTTTGGCTAATCTCAGCCCCTACCCAGAGTCGGTACCAATCAACCATTTGGTCCCCGTTGCTGGTACTCCCTTAGCAGATCAGAAGCCCTTGGATCCCTTGGAATTTGTCAGAACTATTGCAGTTGCTAGGATCACAATGCCCCGTGCACGCGTTCGTTTATCCGCAGGTCGCCAGGAATTGGGAAGGGCCGTCCAAGCCATGTGTTTTCAGGCTGGCGCAAATTCTATTTTTTATGGTGAGCAACTACTCACTACCGGTAATCCCGAGGCAGAACAAGACCGTGCGCTATTAGCTGAGCTGGGATTAAAAACCAAGCAGAGCTGTAAGGCTGAGGTTTTAGTCTAGAGATTATTGAACCATGACCCTAATGGATCGCTTCATTATTGAGTTTGATACTGCTTTGCGCTCGATTGCTGGTGGTGCTCAGGCCCACCGTCCAACCCCTGGATCAGAACTTGAAAAGTCTACGGTTTTGGATGCCTCTGAACGTGCACATGCGGCTGGATTAATGCGGATAAATCATGTGGGTGAAGTATGTGCTCAGGCGCTTTATCAGTCGCAAAAATTAGTAGCTCGTAAGTCAGAAATCTCAGAAATGCTAGATCGTTCTGGTCAAGAAGAAATGGACCATTTAGCTTGGTGTGAAACACGGCTTCAAGAGCTAGGTTCTCATACAAGTTATCTCAATCCTTTTTGGTATGCTGGATCCTTTGCAATCGGTATGGTTGCTGGCTTAGCGGGCGATCGTTGGAGTCTGGGATTTGTTGCTGAAACTGAAAAACAAGTGGAGAATCATCTCGAAAGTCATCTCGAAAAATTGCCCCAAGAAGATCATCGTTCGCGCGCAATTGTGGAGCAAATGCGGATAGATGAAATTGAGCATGGACAGGCTGCAATTTCTGCTGGTGGAGCACCTTTACCTGAGCCGGTAAAAAGAGTAATGCAGACAATGTCAAAAATCATGACTAGTACTGCTTATAAATTCTAGTTTTAAATTAATTTTTTATTGGATTTTTATTTAATATACTGTTCATTAATACAGTATATTTATATATTAATTAGCTAAATAGCTAAGACCTATTCTTAAGTATATTTTCCAAGCCCTTGTTTCAAGTAGTATTTTTATTAGTACCATTTTGTGAACACATTACGCTAAGTGTTTGTAATCACTAGAGAATTTCCTAAAAAATTACCCAAAAACACTTGACCCCATTATTCTGATCCTCTAAAGTGGGAAGAAGTGTGAAAAAGTGGGGTAAATGGTGTTTCAAGGTGCGTCAGCTCTCAATTTAGATGCAAAAGGTCGCATGTCTGTGCCGGCTAAGCATCGTGACGCCTTATTGGTTCAGGGTGAGGGTAGAGTCACGCTAACCAAACACCCAGATGGCTGCCTCCTACTATTTCCCCGCCCCGAGTGGGAAACCTTTCGTGCGCGTGTCGCTCAGTTACCAATGGATGCTCATTGGTGGCGTCGAATTTTCTTAGGAAATGCTGCTGAAGTGGATTTGGATAGCGCGGGAAGAATTTTAGTGAGCCCAGAGTTGCGCACAGCTGCTGGTATTGAAAAAGAAGTGATGTTGCTCGGCATGGGTAGTCACTTGGAATTGTGGGATGCAGCTACCTATGCTGCAAAAGAACAGGCAGCCATTGCGCAAGGTATGCCTGAAGCATTGAAACAATTCAACTTTTGATGACAGGGCTCTATGAACATATCTCATCGCCCAGTCTTGCTGGCCGAGGCGGTGACAGCGCTGATCAGTGGCCCACTCATAGCAAATGCAGACGCGTCCAAAAATCTAGTCTTCATCGATGGAACATTCGGACGTGGTGGTCATACGCAAGCATTGCTTTCTCACTTGGGTGCCAATGCGCGAATGATTTCATTCGACAAGGACCTCGATGCGATAGCAGTGGCCAACAAAATCAACGATCCCCGTTTGCAAATCGTGCACGACAGTTTTGCCCAGATGGATCAGTACGCACAAGCCGAATCAGTAGATGGCATTTTGTTGGATCTTGGTATCAGTTCGCCGCAAGTAGACGAGGCTCATCGTGGTTTTTCTTTTCGCAAAGATGGCCCGCTAGATATGCGCATGAATACGGATCATGGATTGACAGCAGCAGAATGGTTGGCGCGGGCGCCACAAGAGGAAATCGCACGCGTGATTAAGACTTACGGTGAAGAACGATTTGCATCTCAGATCGCTAAAGCTATTGTTGCTAAGCGTGAGGAAGGACTGTCGCCTAAAACTACTTTGCAATTAGCTAGCTTGGTTGCTAGTGTCGTGCGTACTAGAGAAGTTGGCCAAGATCCTGCTACTAGAACATTTCAAGCCCTGCGAATATTTATTAATCGTGAGTTAGAAGATTTAGAGCTTGGCTTAAAAGCGGCCCTGAAGTTATTAAAGCCAGGTGGACGTTTAGCAGTGATTAGTTTTCACTCATTAGAAGACCGCATAGTTAAGCAGTTTCTGCAAGTCAATGCCAAGGTAGAGGTCCCGCGTGGTTTACCTGTGCGTGATAAAGATTTGCCACAAAGCCTGTTAGAAATTATTAGTCGTATTAAGCCAAGTGATGCCGAAATTGAAGAGAACCCGCGTGCTCGCTCTGCGATTATGAGAGTTGCTCAAAAGCGTTTAGGAGCAACCGCTTGAATCGCGCCACTCTGACCTTGCTCATTTTATTGTTGATCTGTGCTTTGTCATTGGTAGCTGCACAACAACGTGCACGAAAATTATTTATCTCCTTAGAGCGCGCTCAAATTGAAGAGAGAAAGCTAAATCAAGAGTGGTTGCGTCTTGAGTATGAGCAACGTAACTTATCAAAGTCCGCCCGAATTCGTGACATTGCACGCAACCAATTGCGTATGGTGCCAATTTCTCCTGATCGTACTATGTACTTGAAGGAGGCAAGATGAGACCAGTAGGTTTCTCTAAGTCACCCAATTTAGTATTGCGCTTGCCAATGTGGCGTTCGCGCCTGATGCTGTTCATGCTGTTCTTTGTATTCATGTTGCTATTGATTCGTGCCTTTTGGATACAAGGTCCAGGTAATGCATTTTATGAAGCTAAGGGCGTGCGTGGAACGCAGCGTGAATTAGAGCTTCCTGCATACCGTGGAAAAATTTTGGATCGTAATGGTCAAGTGATTGCGACTAGCTTAGAGGCAAAATCGGTCATTGCCTATAACGACACCGTACCTGATGATTTAGCTGCAGATAAGATTCAAAAGTTAGCAAGCTTATTGCAGATTAGCGAAGCAGAGTTGCGCAAAAAATTAAAAGAAGAGCGTAAGCAAGTTTTTTTAAAGCGCCAAGTTGATCCTGCAATTGCTCAGCAAATTAAACAGTTAGAAATACCTGGCATTGGTTTGAATAATGAATATCGTCGCTTCTACCCAGAGGGCGAGGCGATGGCTCATGTTGTTGGATTTACCAATGTGGAGGATCGTGGGCAAGAAGGAATGGAGCTTTCTCGCGAAAAAGACTTAGCGGGCCACCCTGGACAACGGCGCGTAGTGGTAGATCGATTGGGAAGGATTGTTGAGGAAATTGCGATTTTGCAACTGCCTCAAAATGGTAAAGATTTGCAGTTATCAATAGATAGCAAAATCCAATTCTTGGCATATAACGCTGTTAAGAGTGCTGTTGAACAACATCGTGCGAGTGCCGGTGGTGCGGTAGTGCTTGATACGCAAACTGGGGAAATATTAGCCTTAGCTAATTATCCAAGCTACAACCCGAATGATCGTAAAAAATTAACTGGTGAGCAATTAAGGAATCGGGTACTAACCGATACATTTGAGCCTGGCTCTACGATGAAGCCCTTAACAGTTGCCATTGCTTTGGAGAAAGGTGTACTTGCTCCAAATACCAATATGGCAATTGGGGCTAAGTATCTTGTTGGTCCAAAGCCCATTACAGACACCCATCCATACGGTAACTTAACGGTTTCTCAAATTATTCAAAAATCTAGCAATATTGGCACCGCTAAAATTGCAATGAATAATCTGTCTGCTGAGGAGATGTGGAATTTCTTTACTTCAGTTGGCTTTGGTCAGGCTCCAAAGATTGGATTTCCTGGTGCGGTGGCTGGCACGGTACATCCGCATAAGAAATGGATGCCCACTGATCAAGCGCGCATAGCATTTGGGTATGGTATTTCAGCATCCCTTTTCCAAGTAGCTCGTGCCTATACTATTTTCGCACGTGACGGTGAATTAGTGCCGCTAACTATTGAGCGAAGCCCAGACTTTAAGCCAGGCCTTCAGATTATTTCAGCAAAGGCTGCCATTGATATGCGCAGCATGATGGAATCTGTCACGGAGCCAGGTGGGACCGCAATTAAAGCTCAAGCAGAAGGATATCGAGTTGGTGGAAAAACAGGAACCGCACATAAATTAGTTGGTAAGACTTACGCAAATAAATATCGCGCTTACTTTGCAGGTTTAGCACCAATTAGCGCCCCCCGAATTGTTGTTGCTGTCATGATCGATGAGCCTACAGGCGGAAGCCATTATGGCGGTGATGTAGCAGCTCCAGTTTTTTCTACTATCGTGAGTGAAACATTGCGCACCTTAAATGTGCTACCTGATAGCAAAGTTAAACAAATGGTGTTGCAAGATAATAATTCGGTAGATATTCAGAGTGCATCTACTAAAGTTCAGCCAGTGGTTCTCAAGAGATGATGGCTATTGTGATCATAGAACCCCATCTATTAATTTCTCATTTGCGTGATTTAACTATCCCAAGTGCCAAGATTTGTGCAGATAGTCGCCAGATTACTAGCGGTGATATTTTCTTTGCCTACCCTGTTGGACGTGGAACGGGATATCGAGATGGTCGGGACTATATTTCAGGGGCATTAGCAAATGGCGCTGGTGCAGTCGTCTTTGATCCAGCCGATGGGGTTGCTAATGAGTACTTGGATCACCCTCAATGTTTTGCAATTGAAAACTTAGCGACCGTAGCTGGTGAGTTGTGTTCAGAGTGGTATGACTATCCTAGTAAAGAATTGAATGTTATTGGTGTAACAGGAACCAATGGTAAGACGAGTATTACTCAGTGGTTGGCGCAGGCGCTTGATAAAGAGAATCATCGTGCCGCAGTCCTAGGTACTTTGGGTACGGGGTTTCCAGGAGCACTTGAACATACTGGATACACAACACCAGATGCACCCCGCCTACAAACGCAACTGAAAGAGCTATTGGACCAAGGCGCCAAGCAAGTTGTCATGGAGATTTCATCGCATGCACTTGATCAGGAGCGTGTCTCTGGATTGAATATATCTTGCGCAGTGTTTACTAATTTGACGCAAGATCACCTTGACTACCATGGCACGATGGTCGAATATGCGCAGGCTAAGGCTAAGTTATTTACGCTGTCTGGTCTTAAGCATGCAGTCATTAATTTTGAAGATCCATTTGGTCGCGAACTTGCTATAAAACTACTAGCAGAAAATAAACTCAAGGTGTGGGGATATGCCTTAAGTAATGTAGCATTTGCTGGCTTCGAAAAATTTGGTGCTCGTCTAATGCGTGTATACGCCAAGGATGCAGTACTTGCTCAAGTAGGATACGAGACAATCTTTACCCATGAAGCAGTTGACTCTCCGAAAATGAGTCTTCCAGTATTGGGTGAATTTAATCTGAGCAATTGTCTGGCGGTATGGACTGTTTTATTGACTCAAGGCTTTTCTCCGCTAGAGGCCTCTGAGCGGATGAAAAAGTTAAATCCCGTACCAGGTCGTATGGAATTAATTGGTCTTAATAAAGCCCAAAAAAATGCGGGGCCGTTAGTGGTAGTTGATTACGCTCACACTCCAGATGCTCTTTCTAAAGCACTTATTGCATTACGTTCAATAGCCAATCAAAGGGGCGGAAAACTGTGGTGCGTATTTGGCTGCGGTGGAGATCGTGATGTTAGCAAGCGCCCAAAAATGGGCATGATGGCACAAGAGTACGCTGATCACATCGTATTAACTAGTGATAATCCAAGATCGGAAGACCCCACAGAAATTATCGCTGCCATTCGCTCTGGTATGACGGCAAATCAAGAAAATATCCAGTCTTTACCAGATAGAGCCGCTGCAATTATGGCGGCAGTTCGTCATGCCGATACTCACGATGTAGTCCTAGTTGCCGGTAAAGGACATGAATCCACTCAAGAAATCAAGGGTAAAAAGATTGATTTTTCTGACCAAGAGCATATTCGCTTAGCTGCTGGAGGTGCCTTGTGAGTGCTTGCATGACAACACTTGCTCAGGTTCATGAGATGCTACCAGGCAGTAGCCTATTACACGTTACTCAAGCGCTAGCCCATTCAGTAAATATCTCAAGAGTTGGCAGTGATACTCGCCAGATCGAAGTGGGTGAATTATTTATTGCCTTAAGTGGCGAGCGTTTTGATGCTCATGATTACTTATTAGATGCTTACCAAGCTGGCGCTAGTGCAGCACTCATTAGTAATGCTGAGAAGTGCCCTGCAAACTTAGCTGCAATTTGCGTGAGTGATACTAAAGATAGTCTGGGTCAATTAGCTAAATCATGGCGTGCAAAGTTTTCTATTCCTGTTGCGCTCGTGACTGGCTCAAATGGCAAGACAACTGTTAAAGAAATGATTGCCTCTATTTTTAAGGCAGCAGTCGGTCAAGACTCGACGTTGGTTACCAAAGGTAATTTGAATAACGATATTGGCCTACCTCTCACCTTATTACGTATGCGTTCGAGTGATCGCTTGGCAGTCATTGAGCTTGGCATGAATCATCCTGGTGAAACTGCAAAGCTAGCTGAAATTACACAAGCTAGTATTGCGCTGATCAATAATGCTCAGCGCGAGCATCAAGAATTTATGACTACTGTTGAAGCAGTTGCACAAGAGCATGCTGCAGCTTTGTCAGTATTGCCAGCAAATGGTGTTGCAGTGTTTCCAGCAGATTCTGAATTTTGTAAGCTTTGGCGTGAAGCTGCTCGTGGACGAAAAGTGATTGACTTTATTCTGACATCTTCTTCGGGCCACTCTCAAGCCGCGGTAGTTGGTTATTCTTTGCCTGGCAACAAGCTTCGTATTCAAACTGAATACGGCAATATTGATGTTCTGCTAAATACATTAGGCGATCACAATTTACGCAATGCGCTTGCAGCATGTGCTGTTGGCATAGGTGCAGGATTAAGTCTTCAAAAGATTCAAGAGGGATTGGAGTCTTTCTCACCAGTGAATGGCCGCATGCAGTCAAAACCTTTAAATGCTTATCGAACCCTGATTGACGATAGCTATAACGCTAATCCCGATTCAGTGAGAGCTGCCATTGATGCGCTTAATCAATCGGGAAATGTCTCTTGGTTGGTATTGGGTGATATGGGCGAGGTAGGAGAGCAAGGACCTGCCTTTCATCATGAAGTGGGTAGCTATGCTGCAGAGCAGGGTATTGCTAAGTTATTTGCTCTTGGGGAGCAATGCCAATATGCGGTGCAAGGTTTTAATCAGGGTAAAGCTGACCAAGGGCTTTCAACTAATGCCTTGCACTTTAAAGATATTGACGAGCTACTCGCAAAATTGAAGGGTGATTTGAATGCTCACGACGTCACTCATCACTCACATGTAGAAATACTAGTTAAGGGTTCCCGTTTCATGCGGATGGAGCGTGTGGTGCAAGCCTTATTAGAGGAGGCAAAAGCATGCTCTTAATATTAGCCCAGTGGTTACAAGATGATTTCGGATTCTTCCGCGTCTTTAATTACATTACCTTCAGAGCAGTGATGGCTACTCTAACTGCCCTTTTAATTGGCTTAGCTGCTGGTCCGTGGGTAATCCGTAAGTTGACTGCCTTAAAAATGGGACAAGCTGTCCGCACTGATGGACCGCAAACACATTTAGTTAAGTCTGGCACCCCAACAATGGGCGGCGTCTTAATTCTGATAGGTATTTTTATTTCCTGCATGCTTTGGGCTGATCTGAGTAATCGCTTTATTTGGATCGTCATGATTGTTACTTTTAGTTTTGGATTAATTGGTTGGGTTGATGATTACCGCAAGGTTGTCCATCAGGATCCAAAAGGAATGGCCTCAAGAGAGAAATTCTTTTGGCAAACATTAATTGGTCTATTTGCTGCAATCTATTTGGCATTCTCAGTTTCAGAAGTGAATAACCTCAAGGTATTGCAACTTTTTTATGATTGGCTCAAGAGTGGTTTTGCTTTAGATCTTCCTGCAAAGTCCAATTTATTAATCCCATTCATGAAAGAAGTGAGCTACCCATTAGGAGTTATGGGCTTCATTATTTTGAGTTATCTAGTCATTGTGGGCAGTAGTAATGCAGTGAACTTAACCGATGGGCTTGATGGTTTAGTGATCATGCCGGTTATTTTGGTTGGCGCTGCCTTAGGAGCATTTGCTTATGTCATGGGAAATGCAATTTATGCAAAGTATTTATTGTTCCCCTATATTCCTGGCGCTGGAGAGCTGATGATTTTTTGTGGGGCCATGGGTGGTGCAGGGTTGGCATTCCTTTGGTACAACACACATCCAGCCCAAGTCTTTATGGGTGACGTTGGCGCTCTTGCATTGGGTGGTGCCCTTGGCACGATTGCAGTCATTGTTAGGCAGGAAATCGTCCTATTTGTTATGGGCGGAATATTTGTTGCAGAAACCTGTTCAGTGATGTTGCAGGTGATTTGGTTCAAATTCACTAAAAAACATTTTGGAGAAGGTCGCCGTATTTTTAGAATGGCTCCCCTTCACCATCATTTTGAATTGGGTGGTTGGCGCGAAACACAAGTAGTGGTTCGCTTTTGGATTATTACCATCCTTTTAGTCCTCGTTGGCCTATCAAGCCTCAAATTACGTTAAGCCAAAATATGCAGAACTTAAATCAAGCCTTCGCAAATCCAAAACTGATCGCAGATCAAGACTACTGCCAACCACAAAATATTTTGATTTTGGGTTTGGGTGAATCAGGGTATGCGATGGCTAAGTGGTGCCTACGAAATGGTGCACAAGTGACCTTGGTTGATACGCGTGATCGTGAAAAATTAAACGAACTTCAAAAGGCATGGTTAGCAGATCTTGAGTTTTCTGGAATGGGTAAAGCCCACTTTGGTTTGCTAAATGATAGTTTGCTGGAAAACGTCGATGTCATCGGTATTAGTCCTGGCTTATCGCCTATTCAAGAGCCGACTCAATCTTTCTTAGCCAAAGTTGAGGAGTTGGAGATTGATATTTGGGGTGAAATGGAATTCTTTGCAAGAGCGATTGCTGCCCTAGATCGAATGGCTCAAGCTGATCATTTGCAATATAAGCCAGCATTGTTAGCTATTACTGGGACTAATGGTAAGACAACTACGACTGCATTAACCGGTCAACTATGTGAGCGTGCCGGTAAGCGAGTTGCAGTTGCGGGCAATATTAGCCCTGCTGCCTTAGATAAATTGATGTCATGTTTAGATGAGGCTGATCAAGCTTCTGATATGCCCGAAGTTTGGGTGCTGGAGTTGTCGAGTTTTCAGTTGGTCTATACCAGTACATTTAATGCCAGTGCTGCAACGGTCCTCAATATTTCTCAAGATCATTTGGATTGGCATGGCGATATGCAAGCCTACATCAATGCGAAGGCCAATATTTTTGGCCCAGATACCGTTTGTATTCTGAATCGTGACGATCCGATGGTGATGAATCTTCTCTCTGAAGAACAAAAAGCAAACAGAGAAATCATCACATTTGGAGCCAATCGCCCAAATGAGCAAGGTGCTTTTGGTATTGAACATGATTTACGCGCTGGTGGAATTGATTGGCTGGTATGGGCCGAGATAGATGAAGAGCAAGAGCCACAGCCTAAGCGTCGTCGTAAAGTAACTGTTGCGCAAGATGAGCCATTAAGACTAAAGCGCTTAATTCCTGCTGATGCCTTGCGCATTCGAGGCCGTCATAACGCATTAAATGCCTTAGCGGCCCTTGCTTTAGCGAGAGCTGCTGGATTACCAATGAATATCTTATTGCATGGTTTGCGTGACTACCATGGCGAGCCGCATCGTGTGCAAACCGTTGGAATCGTCGGTAATGTTGAGTATGTAGATGACAGTAAAGGGACCAATGTAGGCGCCACTGTTGCTGCACTAAATGGCTTAAGTGCAAATGAGTCTGTGAAGCGCATTTGGTTAATTGCTGGGGGAGAGGGCAAGGGGCAGGATTTCAGTCCCTTACGTGAACCTACCTTGCGATTTGTAAAGGGTGTGTTTTTGATTGGTAAAGATGCCCAAGCTATTGCAGAGGCCTTAGGTGAATCCATCTCTTGCACGATTAGCCAGACTCTGAATAAGGCAGTTGCAGAAGCTGCAAAAAATGCTCAGCCTGGAGATATTGTCTTGCTATCACCGGCTTGCGCAAGCTTTGATCAGTTTAAAGACTATAAGGCGCGTGCCGATGCTTTTGTAGTTGAAGTTCAAGAATTGGAAATGCAATGCGAAGGAGTTCAAATATGAGTTTGAAGGAAAAATTCTTTCCTGAAAATCGTTTGGGCCTAGGGCGTTTCTGGAATTTCTCTAGAGGTGGTATTGACAATTTCCGCACTGGGTTAAGGGATGCTGTCTCTGGTGTTGAGCAGACACGTTCGCGCATGATGGACTATGACCAGTTGCTAGTATGGGCTGTTTTATCTTTAGCTTTAATTGGTTTGGTGATGGTGTACTCAGCCTCGATTACTTTGGCTGATGGACCGAAGTATGCTAACTACAGCAGCAATTTCTTTTTGATTCGACATTTAATCTCATTAACGATTGCAATAGTTGTAGGTATCTGGGTATTTAGGATTCCTACTAATGTTTGGGATCGTTACTCAGCCTTAATTTTTGGCTTCACAGTATTGCTGTTGATTGCCGTTTTAATTCCAGGGATTGGTAAAGGAGTAAACGGTGCTAAGCGTTGGATTCCATTAGGTTTGATGAATTTCCAACCGTCTGAATTAATGAAGTTTGCTGCGATTATTTTTGCTGCGAGCTATACAGTCAATCGCCAAGAATACCTTCACTCATTTGTTAAGGGCATGTTGCCAATGGGCGTTGCGGTCGCCCTTGTTGGTGGTTTGCTGATGGCTGAGCCAGATATGGGTGCTTTAGTTGTGATATCGCTGATTGCATTTGGAATTTTATTTCTCGGCGGAATTAATGCTAAATTATTTGGCGGACTATTGGCAGTAGGTATCTTGAGTGCAGTAACCATTATTGCTTTTTCCCCATTTCGACAAAAACGCATCATGGCGTTTATTGACCCATGGCAGGCTGAAAATGCTGCAAATAAGGGGTATCAGCTAACCCATTCATTAATGGCATTTGGGCGGGGAGAGTGGTTTGGTGTTGGCTTAGGGGGCAGCGTTGAAAAGCTTCACTATCTACCTGAAGCCCATACTGATTTCATCATGGCTGTGATTGGGGAAGAGCTTGGGTTCGTTGGTGTTGTAGTAATGATCTTCTTGTTTTATTGGATCGTACGTCGCGCATTTCTCATTGGCCGTACCGCATTGCAATTAGACCGAAGTTTTGCTGGATTAGCTGCCAAAGGCGTTGCCATTTGGATTGGTTGGCAAGCTTTTATCAATATGGGTGTGAACTTGGGCTTGCTACCTACAAAAGGTCTCACTCTGCCATTAGTGAGTTATGGCGGCTCAGCAATCTTGATGAATGCGATTGCAATCGCAATGCTTCTTCGTATTGATTATGAAAACCGTATTTTGATGCGTGGAGGTAAGTTGTGAGTAAACCCTCCATTTTGGTTATGGCTGGTGGTACTGGGGGGCATATCTTCCCAGGGCTTGCAGTTGCTCAGTATCTCAGAATATGCGGCTGGCATGTATCTTGGCTCGGTAATCAGAATGGGATGGAGTATCGCCTTGTAAAGGCTTGTAATTTTCCTTTTGAAGCGATCGATTTTGGTGGTCTACGGGGCAAAGGTATGAAGGCGCAGCTAATGCTGCCTATCAATCTTGCTAGAGCTTGCTTTCAGAGTTGGCAGATCATGCGCCGGTTAAAGCCAAACGTGGTCTTAGGAATGGGTGGGTACATCACTTTTCCTGGAGGATTAATTTCTAAGCTACTGAAAAAGCCATTAGTACTACATGAGTCCAATTCTGTAGCTGGTAGTGCTAACTTAGCTTTAGCCAAAATTGCAATGCGAGCCTTAACTGGTTTCCCAAATGTAATGAAAGATGCTGAGTGGGTTGGAAACCCGATTCGTGAAGCGTTTGATGCTCTTCAATCTCCCTCGGATCGTTATGCAAAACGAAGTGGGCGCTTATCTATCCTAGTGGTTGGTGGCAGTTTGGGTGCAAGCGCTTTGAATGAGGCTGTGCCAGCCGCACTAGCCTTGATGGATCAGTCGGATCGCCCTCATGTTGTTCATCAAGCAGGAGAGAAGAATTTAGTAGATCTTCAGCAACGCTATAAAGAACTGAATGTAGAGGCAGACATACGACCTTTTATTGATGATATGCCCTCAGCTTATGCGCAGGCAGATCTAGTCATTTGTCGATCGGGTGCAATGACTGTTTCTGAAATTGCGGCATGTGGAGTTGCCTCCTGCTTAATTCCATTTCCACATGCAATTGATGATCATCAAACTGGAAATGCCCGTTTTTTAGCAGATGCAAATGCAGCAATATTACTGCGTCAGAAAGATCTCAATCCGCAGGATCTTGCTTTGATGATTCAAAGCATGCATCGTGAAGATTTGAAGATGATGGCTGAGCGTGCACATACATTAGCAAAGCCTCACGCTACTCAGCGCGTAGCTGAAGTATGTGCAGATTGTGCGGGAGTAGGCGTATGAAGCATATCGTTCAGCAAATACACTTTGTAGGTATCGGTGGTGCTGGTATGAGTGGCATTGCTGAGGTGCTTCTGAATTTGGGCTATCAGGTTTCTGGTTCTGATTTATTGGAGAGTGTGACCACCAAGAGGTTAAGAGACTTAGGTGCCATGATTCATATTGGACATGATCCTAAGAATATTGGCACTGCAGAAGCAGTGGTGATATCGACGGCTGTAGCTGGTAATAACCCAGAGGTATTGGCTGCACGCGCAGCAAAAGTTCCCATTATTCAACGTGCCGTGATGCTTGGTGAGCTCATGCGTTTAAAGCAAGGTATTGCAATTGCAGGCACTCATGGAAAAACAACTACGACAAGTTTGGTTGCTTCTGTATTAGCTGAGGGCGGCTTAGATCCAACATTTGTCATCGGCGGAAAGTTAAATTCTGCAGGCGCTAATGCACGCTTGGGTCAGGGCGACTTTATCGTAGTTGAGGCAGACGAGTCAGATGCATCCTTCTTACAGTTATTCCCAGCAATGGAGGTCGTTACCAATATTGATGCTGATCACATGGATACGTATCAGCATGATATGGCGCGTTTGAAGCAGGCATTTGTTCAATTTATTCAACGCATGCCTTTCTACGGTGTAGCAGTTCTCTGTGTTGATGATGAAAATGTGAGAGATATCATTCCATTTGTTTCACAACCTGTTCTCCGCTACGGTTTGTCAGAAGATGCTGATATCCGTGCAAGTAATATTTCTGCGCAGGGAACTCGTATGCACTTTAGGGTCGAGCGTAGGACTGTTCGTAGACATGGAAGTAAGCCAGGTCCACTCGAAGTTCAGTTGAATTTGCCAGGTTTGCATAATGTTCGCAATGCTTTAGCAGCAATCGGCATTGCAACTGAGTTGGGTGTGAGTGATGAAGCGATTATTAAAGCCTTATCTGAATTTAGTGGAGTGGGCCGTCGTTTTCAGCGATACGGTGATATTCCCTTAGCAAATGGTGGAAGTTTCACGCTCATTGATGACTATGGTCATCACCCAGTGGAAATGGCGGCAACATTATCTGCTGCTCGGGGTGCTTATCCTGAGCGGCGATTGGTGTTAGCGTTTCAGCCTCATCGCTTTACTCGTACCCGTGATTGTTTTGGTGAGTTTGTTCAGGTACTTAAAAATTTCGATGCACTCGTTTTGACAGAAGTGTATCCAGCAGGTGAAGCCAAAATTCCAGGAGCTAATGGACAAAGCTTACTAAAGGCAGCTCTTGCAAATGATAAAAATACTAAAGCTGTTTTAGATAGCGCTGCTGTAGCTTTTGCAGCAACTGTCGCTGAGATGCCTGAAAAGTTAAGCGCTTTACTTCGAGATGGAGATGTCTTAATTACGATGGGCGCGGGCTCTATTTCTGGATTACCTCATGCATTAGTAGAGGCTAAGCATGTCTAAGCAACAAGAGCAAATGATGCCCTGGGGCGAACGGGTAAAGCGAGATCTTGCAAAGCTTGATGTGAGCGAGTTGGGCAAGGTGGGTGTTTTGTTGGGAGGTCGTTCAGGTGAGCGTGAAATTTCTTTAATGTCAGGCGGTGGGGTATTGGCGGCCTTACTATCTAAAGGTGTTAATGCACATGGATTTGACCCAGGTTTACGCTGCCCAACAGAACTAGTAAGAGAAAAATTTGATCGTGTCTTTATTTCTTTGCATGGCCGCTATGGAGAGGATGGCACTATTCAAGGATTATTAGAGCTTTTAGGCTTGCCATATACCGGTAGCGGCGTTTTGGCATCTGCTTTAGCAATCGACAAAATTGCAACTAAACGAATATGGATTACCAATGGTTTGTCTACTCCCGAGTTTGAGGAGCTAAAGGCTGATAGCAACTGGAATGTAGTAGTTGAGCGCTTAGGTTTGCCTTTAATTGTTAAGCCTGCTCATGAGGGATCATCACTAGGGCTGACAAAAGTGAAGTCCGTAGATGAATTACCTGCTGCTTATCAACTTGCCGCTGCAATGGATAAAAAGGTGATTGCAGAGACTTGCATCATTGGTGATGAGTTGACTTGTCCATTAGTGGGTTTTGGCAAGGATGCGGAAGCATTGCCAGTAATTAAAATTATTCCTCCGCAAGCAAATTATGATTTTCATCATAAATATTTCTCGGATGAAACTCAGTATTTATGCCCCACAGGATTAGCTCCTGAGGTTAATCATGCCGTTCAAGAATTGGCATTAGCAGCTTACCGAGCTCTTGGTTGTAGGACATGGGGTCGGGCTGATGTCATGCTCGATCAAAAAACAGGTAAGCCATACCTTTTGGAAATGAATACTTCTCCAGGCATGACTTCACACTCTTTAGTTCCTATGGCCGCTAAAGCGGCTGGGGTCGAGTATGCCGAATTGGTTTTATGGGTGATTAGCACAACACTTCAAGATCAAAGGAGTGCTCAGGCATGAAACGCACGAGCCACTTCTTTGATGGGTTTAGTGGGATTTTTGCCTCATTAGCGTCCCCTGTCTGGAATCATCCAGAGCGAATGAAAAAGCTCACTCGCTTCCTAATGCGTTTATTCGTGTTGCTAGTGGTGGTAAGTGCTTTGATCTGGCTTAGTCAGAGGCCAGTCTTTGCTTTGCGACAAATTGTTATTGAGCCAGTTGCGGGCGAAACCCTCAAACATATTAATAAGCCGATCGTGAAGCAGCAGGTAATGGAAACAGTAAAAGGAAACTTTTTTAGCGTTCGGTTAGAAGACGTGAAGCGTGGTTTTGAATCAATGCCTTGGGTGCGGCACGCTAACGTTCGCCGAGTTTGGCCTAATGAATTAATTGTCAATATTGAAGAGCAAAAGCCATTTGGAGTTTGGGGTGGGGCTGACAGTCATCGCTTAATGAATATTCAAGGTGAAATTTTTACAGGCCGTATCTCAGAAGTCAGCGATGGTGTTCAGTTGGTTGATTTTCATGGTCCTGAGGATTCAAGTAAGGAAGTAATGCGACTTTATGAAAAAGCAAATACTTGGTTTAAGCCTTGGAATGCTGAAGTAAAAAGTTTGACGTTATCAGATCGTTACGCATGGCACGTCAAATTATCAAATGGTATGAAAGTGGAATTTGGTCGTGATGAAGAAAACTCAGATAAAACTTTAACTGAAGACCGGGTGGCCCGTCTCTTTCAATATTGGCCTCAAGTGCAGGAAAAATGGGCTAACCGAATTGATGCAATTGATTTGCGTTATGCCAATGGCTTCGCTGTACACCTTGCCTCTACGGGCGCAAAGAAGAATGAAGGCGACGCTAAAAAAAGTGAGCAGAAGCAATGAGGAATGAGAATGAGTAAAGATAACCGTGATGTATTAGTAGGATTAGATATTGGTACCTCTAAAGTCGTTGCTTTGGTTGCTGAGCTGGCACCCGATGGTCAATTCAATGTAGTTGGTGTTGGCCAAACTGCATCTAAGGGTCTTAAGAAAGGTGTGGTTGTCAATATTGAGGCAACAGTTCAGTCTATTCAAAAGGCGCTAGAAGAAGCTGAGGTAATGGCGGATCGCCAAATTGTTCAGGTCTTTACCGGAATTGCTGGAAACCATATTGTGAGTTTTAACTCGAGTGGGATGGTAGCTATTCGAGATAAAGAAGTCAGCGAGGGTGATGTTGAGCGAGTTTTAGAAACTGCTAAAGCTATCAATATCCCAACAGACCAACAAATCCTTCATATTCTTGTTCAAGAATTCATTATTGATGGGCAAGAGGATGTTCGTGAACCAATTGGTATGAGTGGCTTACGTCTTGAGGTCAAAGTGCATATTGTTACTGGCGCTGTCAGTGCAGCTCAGAATATTGTCAAATGTGTTCGCCGTTGTGGACTCGAAGTAAATGATTTGATTTTGCAACCGCTTGCATCGAGCTTAGCAGTTCTGACAGATGACGAAAAAGAGCTTGGTGTTGTCTTAGTAGACATAGGCGGCGGTACAACAGATATCGCTATTTATTGCCAAGGATCTATTCGTCATACCGCAGTGATTCCAATTGCGGGTGATCAAATTACCAATGACATCGCAATGGCGCTGCGTACGCCCACTATTGATGCGGAAGATTTAAAAATTCAATATGGTATTGCGCGTCAAGATATGGCTGATCCTGCCACCATGATTGATGTGCCAGGAGTTGGTGATCGAGAGCCGCGACCAATGTCAAAGCAGGCTTTGGCTGCAGTCATCGAGCCCCGAGTTGAAGAATTATTTACTTTAGTCAGGGGTGTGGTGCGCGATTCTGGTTACGAGGACATGGTCTCCTCAGGAATTGTGCTGACTGGTGGCACCTCTTTAATGCCCGGAATGGTTGAGCTTGCGGAGCAAGTGTTCTTGCGCCCAGCGCGAATTGGAACTCCAGAATATCGCGGTCACTTACATGAAGTACTACGTAGTCCGCGGTATGCAACCAGCATTGGTTTGTTAATGGAGGGCCAAGCTCAATTGTTACGTGGTCGCCGAGTATCTCAGTCAGGCGCACTGCAAAGTGTTGTCTCTCGAATGAAAGAGTGGTTTGCAGGAAATTTTTAAGTTTTTCGTCGTCGTCAATGTAGTACTTATTACCTAGGAGGGTATATGGAATTTGAAATGTTAGATCAAGAAACAGCTGGTAAAACCATTATTAAAGTGGTTGGAGTCGGCGGTGCAGGTGGTAATGCAGTTCAGCACATGATTCGTCGCGGCGTAAATGGCGTAGAGTTTATTTGCATGAACACCGATGCTGGTGCATTGCAGCGTTCTGAGGCATCTGTGAATTTGCAACTAGGCTCTAGCGGACTTGGGGCTGGTGCAAAACCAGAAATTGGTGCAGCGTCTGCTCAAGAAGCTCGATCACGAATTGCAGATACATTGCAAGGTGCGCATATGGTCTTCATCACTGCTGGTATGGGTGGCGGCACAGGAACTGGTGCCGCTCCAATTGTTGCCCAAGTGGCTAAAGAAATGGGCATCCTAACGGTTGGTGTTATCAGTAAGCCATTTGACTTTGAGGGTGTAAAACGTTTGAAGGTAGCTGAAAATGGCGCTTCTGAACTCGAGTCATATGTTGATTCATTAATTGTTGTTCTGAATGAAAAATTGTTTGAAGTCATGGGTGAGGATGCTGAGTTTGATAAAGCATTTGCTTGCGCAGATGATGTATTGCATAACGCTGTTTCAGGTATCGCTGAAATTATTAACGTACAAGGTTTGATTAACGTCGACTTTGAAGACGTCAAAACTGTCATGGGTGAGCAGGGTAAAGCGATGATGGGAACTGCGACTGTATCCGGTATGGATCGTGCTCGCTTGGCTGCTGAAGCTGCAGTTGCATCACCGCTACTAGAGGGCGTTGATCTTTCTGGCGCGCGAGGCGTTTTAGTGAATATCACTGCTAGTCGTTCATTGAAATTGTCTGAGACTCGTGAAGTGATGGCTGCAATTCGGGGCTATGCTGCAGATGATGCTACTGTGATTTTTGGTACTGTTTATGACGAAAGTTTGGGTGATGCCTTACGTGTCACTGTAGTTGCTACTGGTTTAAATAATCCACAAGCACGTCAAAGTCACCATCCAGAAGTAGTTTGGAGACAAGCTACTGGTACGCATGATGCAATGCCAACAATGGCTGATTTAAATAGCTTTGCCCCGGCAAGCGCTTCTGCAGCGATGAGTAAAGCCAGTTTGGACTCTGCTCTGACTGCTAGTGCTGGTTTGGCTCAGACTGGTCCAAGTGGTATGCCTTCTATGGCTAGCCAAAGTGGGGCTGGGGCTGTTGATTACAGCCAATATGATTTGCCAAGAGTATTTCGAAGCTCGCGTGAGGCCTCAGCAGCTCCTACTTTAGGTGCTGATAGCTCTCCACAGGCAAAAACCATGTTGGATAAAGGGGCGGATTACTATGAAATTCCCGCTTTTTTACGAAAGCAAGCAGACTAAAGAACTGCTCAATACAATAGCAAGTTGAAAGTGCCAACGCAGCGCCCCTCCGGACGACGAATCCAGCGCTAGCGTTGGCATACTCATCACTACTATTTAATGAATTGGAGACTTTATGATTGCAGTCGGACAAAAATTACCAAATGCCACTCTGTATGAGTTTTTAGATGAAGCCACTGAAGGTTGTTCTGTTGGCCCTAATGCATTTGAAGTGGATAAACTGATTGCTGGCAAGAAAATTGTGATCTTTGCTTTGCCTGGCGCTTTCACGCCAACTTGTTCAGCTAAGCATGTTCCTGGATATGTTGAGCACTATGATGCGCTGAAAGCAAAGGGTGTTGATGAGATTTGGTGCGTATCTGTAAATGATCCATTTGTAATGGGTGCTTGGGGTCGTGATCTTAAAGTTGGCAACAAAGTTCGCATGTTTGGTGACGGCAGCGCAGAGCTTACTAAAAAGTTGGGTATGGAGTTTGATCTCACTGCTCGTGGTCTAGGTGTGCGTTCACAACGCTATGCCATGATTGTTGAAGATGGCGTAGTCAAAACTTTGGATCTTGAAGCTCCTGGTAAGTTTGAGGTAAGTGACGCTGCTTCAGTTTTGAAAAAACTTTAAGCATTTCCCCTGAATTTATTATTCCCATGATGAAGCAACGCACAATCTCCTCTCCCATCAGAACGGTGGGGATTGGCTTGCACTCTGGGCGTAAGGTGACCTTGTCGATTAAACCTGCACCAGTAAATTCAGGGATTCTATTTGTGCGTACGGATACGCCGGAACAAGAGATTGTTCCGGCTACAGCCTTGGCAGTATGTGACACGCGCCTTGCCTCAGTGATTCAAAAAGACGGTGTGCGCGTTTCCACAGTTGAGCATTTACTCTCTGCTTGTGCTGGACTAGGTCTAGATAACCTATTAATAGAATTAGATGGCGAAGAAGTGCCCATCATGGATGGTAGCGCGGCATCATTTTTATTTCTAATGGAGTCTGCCGGCATTACTGAGCAAAATGCGCAAAGACAGTTTGTAGTGATCAAAAAACCAGTGGAAGTAAGGGATGGTGACAAGCTTGCGCGTTTAGAACCCTTCTTTGGATTCAAGTTAGATTTCACAATCGACTTTAAACATCCTGCGGTTGACAAGACTGGACAGCGTTTTATTGTTGATTTTGCTGAGCATGCTTATCGGAGTGAAATTGGTCGGGCCCGCACGTTTGGTTTTGCCCATGAAGTTGAAGCCTTAAGAGAGATGGGTCTAGCGCGTGGTGGTAGTTTAGATAATGCGATCGTGCTTGATGAGCATCGGATTCTCAATAACGAAGAGCTTCGTTACGAGGATGAGTTTGTTAGACATAAAATTTTGGATGCCATCGGCGATTTATATTTAGTTGGTCATCCAATAGTAGGGGCATATGTTGCTGAAAAATCAGGACATGCGCTAAATAATGCTTTATTACGGAAGTTGCTGGAAGATCCAAGTGCTTATGAGGTCACCGGCTTCCCTGAAAGCAAGGCTCCTGCGGCCTACTCCAAAGAGAGTCAACCTCTGTTTTTCTAGTCCTCACTATTTAGGCTTGTTTCGTAATAACTTCTCAACAGCCTTTCGGAGCTCCGAATCTGGTGCTAATTGATTTACTAAAGACTCCCAAGAATTCCTAGCGGCTGCATTAAATCCCTTTGGCTTGATTTTGGTTTGTAAGCTGTCCACAGCCTTGATCTCCCAAAGTGGTGGGGCAGGCTTTATTCTGACCTTAATACTGGAGCAGACCACACCTTTTTTAGCTAACTCATTGATTAAACTAGGTAAAACTTGCTGTAGCCGAGTAGCAATACTCCCGCCACCCACAAGCAAAAAGAGCTCTTTTGGAGTGCCAGATCGCCATCCCACCTCAATTTTTGGGGCTAAATGACCCAAATCCAGCTCAAATAGCGCTGCTTGCAGTGAAATTTTGAGTTTTACGAGATCTTCAGTTTTTGCCAGGATCGTTCCTAGGCCCTCTGAGTCTCGTAGGTAATCCTGCCATTCTTGGGCGTTACTCTTGCGGTTAGGCTTAGGGGGAAAGTTCATTTAAAAAGAGGGTGTGGGTGATAAACTCAAGGACTTAATTTACTTCAATATCCCATGGTAATCGGTCTTCTTAAAACCCTGGTCGGCAGTCGTAACGACCGCCTCTTAAAACAGTATCGCAAAGCGGTTGCAAAAGTTAGCGCTTTAGAGCCTAGCATGCAAGCTTTGGACGATGCTGCACTTCAAGCAAAAACGGCTGAGTTTAAATCTCGCTTGTCTGCAGGGGAATCTCTTGATGAGATTGCACCAGAGGCATTTGCGGTAGTTCGCGAGGCTAGTTCTCGGGTGATGAAGATGCGCCACTTTGATGCACAGATTATGGGTGGCTTAGCGCTTCATCAAGGCAAAATTGCTGAGATGGGCACAGGGGAAGGTAAAACCTTAACTGCTACTTTGGCTGTTTATCTCAATGCGTTGACGGGCAAGGGTGTTCATGTCGTGACAGTGAATGACTATTTAGCCCAGCGCGATGCAGAATGGATGTCAACTCTGTATAACTTTCTGGGTATGCAGGTGGGAGTCAATCTATCGCAGATGGATCACACTACCAAGCATGCTGCTTATGCTGCTGATATCACCTACGGAACGAATAACGAGTTTGGCTTTGATTATTTGCGCGACAACATGGTTCAAGATGTGGATCAGCGCGTTCAACGGGGCTTAGCTTATGCCATCGTTGATGAGGTTGATTCGATTCTGATTGATGAGGCGCGTACCCCATTGATCATCTCTGGGCAGGCTGAAGATCAAACTGACCTATATTTAACTCTGAACTCTTTACCTTCGTATTTAGAGCGTCAAATTGGTGAAGAAAAATCTGACGGCACCGGGGTTGAGAAACCTGGCGATTATTGGGTTGATGAAAAATCTCAACAGGTTTACCTGACTGAGCAAGGGCATGACAAAGCTGAGGCTATCCTTGTACAGCTCGGAGCATTAGATGATGGTGCCTCTTTGTATGCTCCACAAAACATCACCCTCATGCACCATGTTTATGCCGCTTTGCGCGCTCATGCTTTGTATCATCGTGATCAGCATTATGTTGTGCAAAATAAAGAAGTCATCATCGTTGATGAATTTACTGGACGATTGATGCAAGGGCGCAGATGGTCAGATGGTCTGCATCAAGCGGTTGAGGCAAAAGAAGGCGTGCCGATTCAGAATGAGAATCAAACGCTAGCAACGATCACTTTCCAAAATTACTTCCGTATGTACGGCAAGCTAGCTGGTATGACGGGTACGGCTGATACTGAAGCATATGAGTTCAAGGAAATTTATAACCTTGAGACTGTGGTGATTCCACCAAACCGGATTAGCCAAAGAAAAGACCGTCAAGATCAGATCTATAAAACCTCTCGTGAGCGCTACGATGCGGTAGTTAAAGATATTGAAGGCTGTTATGAGCGAGGTCAGCCTGTTTTGGTTGGCACTACTTCGATTGAAAACTCAGAGTTGATATCGAGTTTATTGGATCAGCGCAAGCTTCCACACCAAGTCTTAAATGCTAAGCAGCATGCGCGTGAAGCTGAAATCATCGCACAGGCTGGAAGGCCAAAGATGATCACGATTGCTACGAATATGGCCGGTCGTGGAACTGACATTGTGCTCGGAGGTAACGTCGGCAAACAATCTGCTTTGATTCAAGCCGATGCTAACTTATCTGATGCTGACAAAGCTTCCAAGATAAAGACTTTGCAAGATGAGTGGCAAAGTTTGCATGATCAAGTGATCGCTGCAGGCGGTTTGCACATTATTGGTACTGAGCGTCATGAGAGCCGTCGTATCGATAATCAGTTACGTGGACGTGCTGGTCGTCAAGGTGATCAAGGTTCATCACGTTTTTACCTGTCTTTAGATGACGCACTGTTACGTATTTTTGCAGGCGATCGTTTGCGTGCTGTGATGGACCGTCTCAAGATGCCCGATGGTGAACCAATTGAGGCGGGAATGGTCACACGCTCAATCGAGTCAGCACAGCGTAAGGTAGAAGGTCGTAACTTCGATATTCGTAAACAATTATTGGAATATGACGACGTTGCTAACGATCAGCGTAAAGAAACATATCGCTTAAGAAACGAAGTTCTAGAAAGTAGCGATGTTGGTGACTTAGTTGCTAATTTGCGTGAAGATGTCTTGCGGGGTATTTGTACTTTGTATGTCCCCCAAGATTCAATGGAAGAGCAGTGGGATTTACAGGGCCTCGAGAATGTTTTAGCAAATGACTGGGGTCTTGCTGTTGACCTAAAAAATTGGGTAGAAAATGCCGAGTCTATAGATGAGGAGCAGATTGTTGATCGTGTATTAGCTGCCTCTAAGGAAGTCTATGATGCCAAAGTTGAGTTGACTGGGCGTACATCTTTTGCTGGTTTCGAGCGTTCAGTGCTGCTTTACAGCTTAGATACGCACTGGCGTGAACATTTAGCTGCCTTGGATCATCTGCGCCAAGGTATCCACTTGCGTGGTTATGCTCAGAAGGATCCAAAACAAGAGTACCGCCGAGAATCTTTCCAGTTGTACGGCGAACTTCTGAATGTTATTAAGAATGATGTTATTAAAAATATTATGACAGTGCAGATTCGCAGTGCAAGTGAGTTAGATGAAGCTGCTGAATCAATGAATGAAGATCTAGCAAAGCTCTCGGATGTTCGCTATCAGCATGCAGATGCAAAGACTGAGCTTGCTAGCCCTGTTAGCGAACAAGACACCGAAGTTAAAGTGGTTCCAGCACCAATTCGATCTGGCCCAAAAGTAGGCCGAAACGATCCATGTACTTGTGGCAGTGGCAAAAAATATAAGAACTGTTGCGGTGCACTTGCCTAGTCATTATCTACACAGATCAAATTGAACAGGGGCTTATGCCCCTGTTTTTTTATCGATCTGTTTAGGGATTTCCCTAGCTATCTAGATAGGCGGAGATCATTGAATATAGTTGCCTATATGTAAGAAATTGCCATTATGAGCAAAAGGATCCACTATGCAAAAGTCACTGCACATTAATGCAGATAAATGCACAGGCTGTCTTCAGTGTGAGATGGCCTGTAGTTATGAAAACTACGGCGTTTTTAATCCATCCTTATCCCGCATTAAAGTATTTGACTTTCATGAAACGGGGAAGAAGGTGCCTTATACCTGCACGCAATGTAGCGAGGCGTGGTGTTTGCAGGCTTGTCCAGTTGATGCAATCACGGTAGACCTGCTGACTGGCGCAAAAGTCGTTTCAGCTGATACCTGCGTAGGGTGCAAGGTTTGTACGATTTCTTGTCCTTTTGGAACCATCAATTATGTTCAGGAAACAGGTAAGGTCCAAAAGTGTGATTTGTGTGGTGGGGACCCTGCCTGTGCTACCGCTTGTCCTACCGAGGCAATCACCTATGTAGATGCTAATTGGACTGGCTTAGACAAGATGCGTGAATGGGCCGATAAGCTTGGCAATCAAGTTGGCGCTTAATTAATACAGGATAGGAAAATACATCATGTCATGGGCTGGAAAACTATTACGCGTTAACTTAACAACTGGCACTTGCCAATCTGAGCCCCTCAATATGGAGTGGGCAAAGCAGTATTTAGGATCAAGAGGGCTTGCATCCAAATATTTAGTGGAAGAGCTTGATCCTAAGGTTGATCCGCTCTCTCCAGAGAACAAGATCATCTGGGCAACAGGCCCACTGACTGGAACGATGGCCTCTACGGGTGGTCGTTATACCGTTGTTACTAAAGGCCCACTGACTGGTGCTATTGCATGTTCTAACTCTGGTGGATATTGGGGTGCCGAACTAAAGATGGCTGGTTGGGACATGGTGATATTTGAGGGTAAGTCTCCTAAACCTGTTTATTTAAATATTGAGAACGACAGAGCCCAATTGCTTGATGCTTCTGATATCTGGGGCAGATCTGTTTGGGAAACTGAGCCGACGATCAAAATTAAACATCAAGATCCTTTGATCCGCGTGTCTTGTATTGGTAAGGCTGGAGAGAATCAAGTTTTATATGCGGCAATCGTGAATGATTTACACCGTGCCGCTGGAAGATCTGGTGTTGGTGCAGTGATGGGTAGTAAAAATTTGAAAGCGATTGCCGTTCGGGGTACTAAGGGTGTTGGTAACTTAAAAGATCCAAAGGCATTTATGGCCGCCACTACTGCTGGCAAGGCAGTATTAGCTGGGCATGCTGTCACCGGAGAGGGTTTGCCAACCTATGGCACTCAAGTGCTGATGAATGTGATTAACGAAGTAGGTGCTCTACCCACTAGAAATCATCAAGATGTTCAGTTTGAAGGTGCTAAAGATATTTCAGCAGAAGCAATGGCTGAGCCTAGGGCTACTGATGGAAAGGCGCACTTAGTTGCCAATCAAGCTTGCTTTGGTTGCACGATTGCTTGTGGCCGTATCTCCAAAATTGATGACACTCATTTTTCAATTCAGAATAAGCCACAGCATATGCATGCTTCTGGTGGTCTTGAGTACGAGGCAGCTTGGGCCTTGGGTGCTGCTAATGGCGTTAATGATCTTGAGGCATTGCAATACGCAAATCAAATTTGCAATGAACAAGGTTTAGATCCGATCTCCTTTGGTGCAACGGTAGGTGCTGTCATGGAGCTTTATGAAATGGGTGTACTTACCAAAGAGCAAATTGGTATTGAGGCCCCATTTGGTTCAGCTAAGGCGCTTTGCCATCTAGTGGAAATCACAGCCGAAGGCGTTGGCTTCGGTAAAGAAATGGGTCTTGGGTCTGCGCGTTTGACAAAAAAATATGGCCATCCCGATCTTTCAATGAGTGTTAAGGGTCAAGAATTTCCAGCATATGATGGCCGTGTCATTCAAGGTATTGGTTTAGCTTATGCAACTTCAAATCGTGGAGCATGTCATTTACGTGGTTACACCATTGCTTCTGAGGTTTTGGGTATTCCAGTAAAAACTGAGCCAGCTGATACTGATGGAAAGCCGGAATTAGTAAAGGCATTCCAAGATGCTACTGCTGCGTTCGATTCTGCGGGGATTTGTATTTTTACTAGCTTTGCATGGACTCTCGCCGATGTAGCTCCACAGTTACAGGCAGCTTGTGGCGAGGAATTTACGGTGGAAAATTTAACAAATATTGGCGAACGTATTTGGAATATGGAGCGCGATTTTAATAATCGTGCAGGCTTTACTAATAAGGATGACAAATTGCCTAAGCGTTTGATGACTGAGGCTGCTAAATCGGGCCCTGGAAAGGGTTCAGTGAGTGGACTCGATAAGATGCTGCCTGAATATTACAAGGTTCGTGGTTGGGATCCAGAAGGGCGTCCTAGCGCAGAAACTTTAAAACGTTTAGGTCTGTAGTTCTTGAGTATGAGGTATGTCATATTAGGCAATGGTCCTGCAGGGGTCATTGCTGCAGAAACGATTCGTGAGCGTTCACCTTCGGCAGAAATCATGATGATTGGCGCTGAAGATGCACCGCCATATTCTCGTATGGCGATTCCCTATTTATTAATGGGAAATATTGGAGAGCCTGGCACTTATTTACGAAAAGACCCTCATCATTTTGAGAGGCTGAAGGTTCAATTAATTCGTGCGCACGTTCAAGCTGTCAATTGCAATTCGAAAGAATTGACATTTCAAGATGGTAAGAAAGTTACCTTCGATCAGCTCTTAATTGCAACGGGTTCCGTGCCAGTTCGCCCGCCCATTCCCGGAATTGATTTACCTGGTGTTCATCCATGCTGGACCCTGGAGGACGCGCGTGCCATTACTGCTTTAGCCAAGCCGGGAGCACGTGTACTGCAGATGGGCGCAGGATTTATTGGCTGCATTATTTTAGAAGCATTAGCAAGCCGCAAGGTATCTCTCACGGTGGTTGAGATGGGTGATCGTATGGTTCCTAGGATGATGACTGAAGCTGCTGGTGGAATGATTAAAGAGTGGGTTCTATCAAAGGGCGTTGATGTATTTACCAATACCCGAGTCGAGGAAATATCAAAATCGAATTCAGCTCTCAATGTCAAATTATCTAATGGCAAAGTCATTGAGGTTGATTTAGTAATTTCTGCGACAGGAGTCAGGCCAAACATTGGCTTCTTGAAAGACTCAGGATTAAACATGCACACTGGTTTGTTAGTCAACCAGCAAATGCAAACATCACATCCAGATATTTATGCTGCTGGCGACGTAACCGAAAGTATTGATTTTTCAACTGGGGAGCGCATTGTTAATGCTATTCAGCCTAATGCTGCAGAGCAGGCTAGGATTGCAGCGATCAATATGACCGGTGGAAAAACTGAGAGCCTAGGCGCACTACAGATTAATGTTCTAGATACTTTAGGACTCATTTCCTCCTCCTTTGGTTTATGGTCTGGCGCAAGTGGTGGTGATCATGTTGAAATGATTGATAAGTTGCGCCATAAATATATCCGCCTAGAGTTCTTGGGTGACGTACTCATTGGTGCAACTTGCGTTGGTACTACCGAGCATATTGGCGTATTGAGGGGCTTAATCCAAGGAAAAATTTCTCTGGGATCATGGAAGGAAGTTTTAATTGGCGATCCAACCAAGGCAATGGATGCCTATTTGGCTAGAGGGCAAGCACAATCGACCTGGATGAATTAAGCTTTAGGTATGCAAGTTACCCTAAAGCTGTTTGCCAGTTTGACAACTTATTTGCCCGCAAATAAAAAAAATGGAATTGAGGCCGAAGTAGATGTGCCAGATGGCACGACAATTGGCGATATGATTTCGCGTTATGGTATTCCCAGTAAATCAGCCCATTTGGTGATGGTTAATGGCGTCTATATCAAGCCCGGTGAGCGGGATCAGTATGTCCTCAAAGCAGAGGATGCTTTAGCAATTTGCCCGCCTGTTGCGGGTGGCTAATTAGTCAACTGCAAATGCAGAAACTGCAAAGAGAAATGGGGTGTTCCTCAGAGGATCTTATTCGCTGGCTTCCTTTAGCAATGGGCTCTTTCTATCAGTCTACTAATCTGACAATAGACAATAAGCAGGTATTAATAGCGCCTGAGCCCTTGGTTGACATTGTTGCACTGACAAAGCCACCCCGAAAAATAGCCCTGCTAAATATTCCAGTAATGGATATTAGCTTCTCTTTTGGGCAAAGTGTGACCTTAAATGAGAGGGAAGAGCTCATCACGCGATTTGATCTTTATACTCGTAGGGGTGGTGGTTAAGTAAAACTTTCTTTTTTATTCATTGAGCACTCTATGCCGGTAAATTTACCTCTCCCTCAAAAAGACCAATTAAGACCTGTTGAGGGTTTTGAAATGGGTATTGCTGAAGCTGGAATTAAGAAGGCAAATCGCAAGGATTTATTAGTGATGACCTTGGTTCCTGGCTCGCAGGTTGCCGGTGTCTTTACTTTAAATCGGTTTTGCGCCGCCCCTGTTCAGGTTTGCCGGGATCATTTAGCTCTAGAGGGCACTAAGGGTGGGATACGGGCATTAGTTGTGAATACAGGTAATGCCAATGCTGGAACTGGGGAGCAGGGTATGAAAGATGCTCTTGCGACATGCGCTTCCTTAGCCAAGGAATTGAAATTAAATCCAGAGCAAGTATTGCCATTCTCTACGGGAGTGATTCTGGAGCCGCTGCCCATTGCAAAACTGATTAATGGTCTGCCTCAAGCAGTTGCTAACTTAGGTGGAGACCATTGGTTGGAGGCTGCCGAGGCGATTATGACAACCGACACACAGCCCAAAGCTGCCTCCACGTCGATAGAAACACCAGCAGGCACCATCATCATCACGGGTATTTGCAAGGGTGCTGGAATGATTCACCCAAATATGGCAACGATGCTTGGTTTTATTGCCACCGATGCCGCATTTGCACCGGGATTGCTTGCCACTTTAACGCATGAAATTGCAGAGCGTTCATTTAATGCCATTACGATCGATGGCGATACATCTACTAATGACTCTCTCATTGTGATGGCTACGGGTCAGTCGGCAGTTCAAATTCAGTCTGCTCAAGATCCAAGTTATGAGCTAGTTCGCAGCGCCTTAATTGATCTTGCTAGGCAGTTAGCGCAAATGATTGTGAGGGATGGTGAGGGCGCGACTAAATTTATGACAATTGAAGTCATAGGTGGAAAAACAGAAGATGAGTGCCGCTTGGTGGCCGAAGCTGTCGCGCATTCCCCATTAGTAAAGACTGCTTTTTTCGCTAGCGATCCTAATTTAGGGCGTATTTTGGCCGCCATTGGCTATGCGGGAATCACTGACTTAGATGTAAATCAAGTACAGATGTGGCTAGGTGACGTTTGGGTGGCAAAAAATGGTGGACGCCATCCTGACTATCAAGAGTCTGATGGTCAGAGGGTGATGAAGGCCCCAGAAATCACAATCAAGATTGATTTGGGCCGTGGGTCGGCGCAGCAAACTATGTGGACTTGCGACTTATCGCATGACTACGTTTCTATTAATGCCGATTACCGCTCTTAGAAAGTGCTGATATGAATGAAAAATTAGATCGACTTTTAAGTCACCTTGAAACATTTCTACCTAAGCCTTTAACAAAAGAGCAATGGAGCTCCTCAACTGCATTTAGGTGGCGCCGTCGCGATAGTATTTTTGGTAGCATCGGTTTTTTACAGCCCGTCAAGCATGTTGCCGATATTACTTTTGAAGACTTAAAAAATATTGATCGCCAACGCGATGCTATTCGTGACAACACCAAAAACTTTATTCAAAAAAAACCAGCAAACAATATCTTATTAACTGGTGCGCGCGGGACTGGTAAATCTTCTTTGATTAAAGCAAGCCTTCATGAATTTGCGAGCCAAGGCTTGCGGTTAGTTGAGGTAGAAAAAGAACACTTAGCCGACTTGGCTGATATTACTGATTTGCTAGCTGATCGACCTGAGCGCTTTATTATTTTCTGCGATGATCTCTCATTTGAAGATGGTGAGTCTGGATACAAGTCGATGAAATCAGCATTAGATGGTTCCGTATCCGCTCAAGTCGATAACATTTTGATTTATGCCACATCTAATCGACGTCATTTGTTGCCTGAGTACATGAAAGATAACGAAGCTTATGTTCATAGTGATGACGGTGAAATACATCCGGGTGAGGTAGTAGAGGAAAAAATTTCTTTATCAGAGCGATTTGGTTTATGGCTTTCTTTTTATCCGCCTAAGCAGGATGAGTATTTAGCAATCGTTGCACATTGGCTACGCCACTTCGGTTTAAATGATTCGCAAATCGAGATAGCACGACCAGAAGCATTGGTATGGGCATTAGAGCGCGGATCACGATCTGGCCGTGTTGCTTGGCAATTTGCTAAGCACTGGGCTGGCTCATACGCAAAGTAGGCTTTCATCACATGAGTGCAGTAAATCGCCCCATTACTGAAGTTGCTGCTGGCATTCTGCTGGACCCGGAAGGCCGCTATCTCTTGGGGCAGCGCCCAGAGGGTAAACCGTATGCAGGCTACTGGGAAGTGCCCGGTGGAAAAATTGAAGTAGGTGAATCTGTTTTTGATGCATTAAAACGCGAACTACAAGAAGAGCTTGGCATCGATATTGAATCCAGTGAAGAGCTGCTTGTTTTGGAGCACGATTATCCGCATGCCTATGTACGATTACATGTCAGCATTATTCGTCAATGGCAAGGAGTTCCTTTGGGAAAAGAAGGGCAGGCTTTGTCTTGGGAGCTGCTGAAGGATGCGTCTCCAAGTGTGAAACCATTATTACCTGCAGCATGGCCAATGCTGGAAAAACTCAGAGAACTTCAGATTTAAAGCTGGCAAAGAGTAAGTCGAAAGGGAATGTCGACATTAACCAGCTGAGGTTTTTTATCTCGATCAGCTTTTAGAAAGCGAATGGATAGTAAATATTTATTTGCGCTGATTTCAGAGAAGAGTGAGTCATCTTCCACAGAAATCCGCATGAGTTGATAGACTTTTCCAGAGGGAGCTTGCTGAAAAGATCCTTGATGGGCAGTAACATCCTTAGCTTCCCCTGACTGACGAAGTAAGCGTAAAAATATTTGACATGCTTCATGCCATGGCAAGAGTGGCGCTACAAAATTTTCTAAAAGTTCTCTACGCTGACTTGAGGGGCTATTTTTCCAGGCATGGTAACTAGGTAAATCAATTGGACTTGTGCCACCGGGAATATTTAAGCGTGTGCGAATTGCATTAAGCCATTCACTCTCAGTAATTGCAGAGTTTGGTTTTCCAAGCGACCGATTAATATTTAAGGCGGCCTTATCAATTTCAGTTAAGGTTTGTAAAAGCGCCTCTTGGTCTACTTTTTGAGAAGAGCGCAAACCATTTAATGCATATTTTTGACGCTCAAATTCTTTTAGTAATAAAGACTTGATATCACCCCGTGCGCCAATATCACCCAAGTCAAATAGGATGACTAGGGCATTGTGGTGCAGTTCAGGATCATCGGATCGTTGGAAATGATTAAAACGGGCGAACAAATACTCCAGTCGAAGCATGCTTCTGACTAATTCATTAAAGGGGTATTCGTAGACGATCACAAGTCTATATTCTATGACGAACTATGTGACTGATTCCCAATTTTTAGCAATTTCTGGTGCAGATTGAAAACCGCTAACTCCAAGCTCGCTAGATCCCCTTGGTTTTCAATGACAGCATTTGCAGCTTGAAGACGTTCTTGACGACTTGCTTGGGCTTTTAAGATATTTTCAACCGCTTGCCGAGGTATATTGTTGCGCTGCATCACACGGGAAATTTGAGTTTCTACAGAGCAGTCAACAACAATCAGGCAATCAACGAGATTGCGCCATGAAACAGACTCAATCAATAGTGGAACCACAAATAAAAGATAGGGCGCCTCAGATTGAGCTAAAGCAAAAGCTTGTTTGGTAGTTTCTTCTCTAATCAGTGGGTGGGTAATTTGCTCTAAGAGCAGCCTAGATTTAGAGTCCTCAAAGACTAAGGTGCGCATTTTAGGGCGAATAAGAGCCCCTTGAGCATCAATATATTCAGAGCCAAACTCTTTTTGAATGGCTGGAATAGCTTTGCCTCCAGGTGCAGTTATTTGGTGGGCGATCAGATCGGTATCTATCACACCAGCTCCAAGATTACCAAGGAGGTGACTCACGGTGCTTTTGCCAGAGCCAATGCCACCTGTTAACCCAACCAGGGGGATTACGCCTTTTAGGGAGGCTAAGTCAGGTTGGGTAACAGAAGGGTTTGAATGAGTTGAGGCCATAACAATTCAATGATGCCAGCAATAGCAAGAAATGGGCCAAATGGAAATGCTTGATTGAGTTTTTGCCCATGCCATTTTAGCCAAGTAAGACCGCCAATTAACCCCAAAATAGAAGCAATCAAAAGAATGCTCGGGAGTGCAATCCAGCCTAGCCATGCCCCTAGCGCAGCTAATAACTTGGCATCACCCATACCAATCCCATTTTTACCTTTGATAGCTTTGTAGAGCGCATTTAGGGCCCACAAAGATCCATATCCAAACACGATCCCCATCAAAGCGGATGAGGTATCGGTAAAACCAAGCCCTGAAATGGAGCTAAAGATCAACCCAATCAACATTAAGGGTAAGGTAAACAGGTTGGGTAAACGAAAACTACGCCAATCAATATAGGCTAAATAAGCCAAGCCCAATATGAGCAGTGCCTTCATTAGCAAGTTGATGAATTCTGAGTGCGTCACACAATTTGCCCTAAGTTAAAGATGGGTAAGTACAAGATTATGACTAACCCACCAATAATGAATCCAACAAGAAGAATGAGAAAGGGTTCTAGGCTTTGACTAAGGGAATTTAATTTGTTGCCAAGTTGCAAGCTCAGAGCGTTTGCGCGCTTATTCAGCATATCGTTTAATGACCCGCCTTCGGCACCTATATGTAAAAGCAATACTGTTTCGATGTCCAATAAGAGTAAGTGGGGGTCTGCCTTTTTAAGCGCTTCGCTGACTGGCCAACCGCGGGTAAGGTGTTTGAAGATCTCAGCGCTGAAATCATGACTCACCCAATCATTGCAAGATTGTGCTGTCACTCTTAGTGCATCTGGCAGAGCTAATCCAGCCTCTAAAAGATGTCCCAGGGTTCGACACCAATGACTCAGTGAGGCAAGGCGAAATAAGTTACCTAGAAATGGTGTACGCAAGATTAGTCGATCGCAATACCGTTGAATTGAAGTAGATTTGAACCATGAAACAGAGACACAACCCAAGATAATCGTATTTAGGAGAACTAGCTCTAAAAAGTAAAGCTGGATGGTCTGAGAGAGCAGAATCAAAATCTTTGTAGGCTTAGGTAGCTCAGCTTGAAAATGATCAAAGACCTCTGTAAACACTGGAACAACCCACAGCATCATGATGATGATAAGTGCGCATGAGGTCGCAAGCGTAATGAGAGGATAGGTTAAGGACTGCAGTACTTTTCTACGTAATTCAATTTGAGCCTCTAATTGGGTTGCTATTGTGCGCAGTGCCAAGCCCAAATCTCCAGAGCGCTCACTCACTCTGATGAGGTTGGTGAATTCTGGAGAAAATTTCTCGGTTTGCTTATGTAGGCACTGTGAAAAGCTCTCACCTTTTTGTAATTGGATGTAAATACTGTTTAGCCATCCTTGCCATGAATTTGGAGCGGATCTAGTGAGTATTTCAATAGAATTTAAAAGGGGTAATCCAGCGTTAACTAAAGCAAGTAGTTGTTGTGCAAAATGTAATTGCTCCGATTGACTCAGTTTTTTGTTGAGAAAGAGGTCTTTTAATGACAAGCGCCAACCTCTGAATCTAAAGTGATTTGATCAATCAATCCCATTCTTACTGATTGCAAGCCTGCGGAGTAAATATCTACAAAAGGCGCAGAGGCAATGATTTGCTCTTCCCCTAGTACTTCATGCACACCTATTCTTCCAAAGTATCCTGAGTTCTTGCATTGAGCGCATTCAAATTGGCTGAAATTTCCTGTACACAGTGTGCAAATTTTGCGGACCAATCTTTGAGAGCTAACACACCTTATGGAGGATCGAATTGCCTCTGAATCTATCCCAAGGCTATGGAGTCGATTAATGACTCCCAGTGCATTACGTGTATGTAAGGTACTAAGAACTAAATGACCAGTTTGGGCAGCTTGAATTGCGAGTTGAGCGCTTGCGGTATCGCGTATTTCACCAATCATGATGACATCAGGATCTTGTCTTAACAGGGCGCGGATGATGGTGGGAAAATCAAGTCCAGCCTTTGGGTGATAGGCAACTTGGTTAATTCCAGGAAGACGAATTTCAATGGGATCTTCTATGGAGCAAATATTACGAGTTACGCGGTTAAGTTCCTGTAGGCAGCTATACAGAGTACGTGTTTTACCGCTACCGGTTGGACCTGTTACTAGAATCAATCCATTTGCTTGGCTAATCGCATGTTGTAGTGTTTGAAGTTGCTCGGGCAATAGACCAATTTTTTCTAAGGAGAGATCCTCTATTAGGTTTGGCAGAATCCTAACGACTGCTTTTTCCCCATGCAGAGTTGGCAGAATGGAAACTCGGCAATCAGTATCTGGTTTACTAAAATCGTGGCCAACCGATAAACGCCCATCTTGTGGAATCCGTTTTTCGGCAATATCTAAGCGTGCCAAGATTTTGATGCGAGTAATTAAGCGCTCATGTAGATCAATTGGGTACTGATTTTGTATGACAAGTTGACCATCAACTCTGATGCGCACTACCGTTTCTTGAGTTCTAGCCTCAATGTGAATATCCGTTGCCCGAGCGCTTAAAGCATTAACCGTAATTTCATGCCAGGTACGAATAATGTGAGAATCATGAAACAGGTCGCTCAATTAGGTGCAGATTGTTGGCTGGGTCGATAGAGTTTGATGGTTTTAACGCCATGCTCATCAAACTGCACTATTTCCATCACAACATCTGCAATCCGAATGCTGACGTCATGATCTGGAATGGCCTCTAGCTTTTCCAGGATAAGACCATTGAGAGTCCGAGGTCCATCTAGAGGTAAATCTAAATTGAGAAGGCGATTGAGATCGCGCAAGGAGGCGGTTCCACTGGCAAGATAGGTTCCATTTGAGAGCCAGTGAGGCTCATTAGAGAGATTGGAGAATGAGGTTGTAAATTCACCAATCAGCTCTTCAATGATGTCTTCAAATGTAACAAGGCCAAGCACTTCCCCATATTCATTGACCACTAAGCTTAAGCGTTGCTGATTGTCTTGAAAGAACTGCATTTGCTGTAATACTGGGGTGCCACTGGGAATAAAGTAAGGCTCATTTAGAAGCGATTTGAAGTCATCGTGACAAAGTTCCGAGTTGCCTAGTAAGGAGAGCGCTTTTTTTACCGAAAGAATACCAATGATGCGCTCAGAGTCCCCATCAGAAACAGGTAGTTTATTGTGATAACAAGTTTCGAGTTGCTGCACTACTTCATCAATAGGTCTTGCTAGATCTAAGACTTCTATCTTAGAGCGAGGCGTCATGACGTCATCAACTAAAATATTTTCTAAGTTGAATAAATTGAGCAAGATATTGCGATGATGTGTCGATACAAAACGGTTTGATTCAAGAACTAAACTTCGCAACTCTTCTTTGCTCATCGCTCTACTATCGGTAGAGGTTTGTAAGCGCAAAGCTCTCATTAAGCCAGATACAAAAAGATTGATAAACCACAGTAGTGGTTTCAGAATATAAGTGAGTGGGAGAACAACCCACCCAACGTTGCTAGCGATCTTTTCGGGGAATGCAGTGCCAATCACTTTGGGAGTGATTTCACTAAAGATGATGATCAGCAAGGCGACTACCAAGGTCGCAATAGAAAGTACTAAACCGCTTTCGCCAAAAAGATGTAATGCAATACCGGTTACCAGAATCGGTAAGATGGTATTAATTAAGTTATTGGAAATCAGGAGTACGGAAAGAAGTGAATCGATTCGCTTCAATAATCTTTCTGCCAAGGCAGCGCCACGATTACCGCTGCTAGCCATTGCACGTAGGCGATGACGATTAGAGGACAGCATGCTCGTTTCAGCCATTGAAAAAAAGCCAGATAGAGCGAGTAAAAATAGGACTAATGCGACTTGACCGACTAGGGGCCAATCATCAAAAAAAGTGTCCATCGAGTAAACCTACAAAGAATAAGGAAGAATCAATATAGCAAAGTGTGATTTCACTAGCTATAGCTTGGCATGAAATACCCATGAATACATTCATAAAGCTGTGTCAGAATGTTTTTATGG
>JBFZCO010000143.1:0-3743 GCA_041307885.1 Burkholderiales bacterium
AATTCTTTTATAGCCTTTTCAACAGCAAGATTCGTCATGAGAGTCCCAACTACTCCGCCCAACTTTTCTCCGCGATTGATACGATTTTTTGCGAGCACATACAGCAGTTCATCACCATTAAATAATCGGCCGCTAGCATCAACCATTTGCAAGCGGTCGGCATCACCATCTAATGCAATACCAAGATCCGCCTTTGTTTCTTTGACCTTCTCAATTAAGGCGGCTGGTGCAGTAGCACCACAACCCTCGTTGATATTGCGCCCATCTGGGTGTACGCCAATGGAAATCACTTCAGCACCGAGCTCATGAAATACATGGGGTGCAATATGGTACGCAGCGCCATTAGCGCAATCAACTACCAACTTCATTCCCTTCAGATTTAACTCACCAGGAAAAGTAGATTTACAAAATTCAATATAGCGACCAGCAGCGTCATCAATACGAAATGCCTTACCTAACTCTTGGGAACTAACACAACCCATCGGTTTTTCAAGCTCAGCTTCAATAGCTAGTTCAAACTCATCGGTGAGTTTGCCGCCTTCAGCCGAGAAAAATTTAATCCCATTATCTTGATAGGGATTGTGTGATGCAGAGATAACTACGCCAGCCGATAAACGCAAGGCCTTAGTAAGGTAAGCAACGCCAGGGGTTGGCATTGGACCGCACAATTTGACATCTACTCCAGCAGCTGCAAAGCCAGCTTCTAAAGCAGCTTCCAATAAGTAACCAGAAACACGGGTATCTTTACCAATCAGGACATTGCAACGCTCACCTGGTTTGGCATTACGGCTCAATACTTTGCCTGCGGCATAGCCAAGGCGGGTAATGAACTCTGGAACAATCGGAAATTGCCCTACTTCACCACGTATGCCATCAGTTCCAAAGTATTGTTTTTTCATTACTTGATTATAAAACTTGTGCGCATCTAGTCTTGAATCGCTTCCCAGATCTTCAGGGCATCTACTGTCTCCCGAACATCATGTACACGGATAATCCTGGCGCCACGCTCAGCAGCGAGGATGGCTGCCGCAATACTCGGTACCACCCTCTCATTGGTATCACGCCCTGTTAACTTACCCAGCATAGATTTACGGGAAATACCTGCCAATACTGGGTAACCCAATTGGGAGAATTGATCAAAATCTGCCAACATTTTTAGATTGTGCTCCAAACTTTTACCAAACCCAAAACCCGGATCAACGGCGATTTGATTCTTAGTAATACCCTGTTCTTCCAAGAGGTGGGCACGCTCTTGCAAGAATACCTTTACCTCGGCAATCACATCTTCGTAGTGTGGGTCAAATTGCATCGTTTGTGGATCACGCTGCATGTGCATGAGTACGACACCACATTGTTTTCCTGATGCATCATTACCATTCTCAAGAACGGCTTCAACTGCACCTGGCTGTCTGAGCGCCCAAATATCATTCACACAGTCGATACCCGCCTTTAAGGCTTGACGCATAGTCTCCGCTTTATAGGTATCAATAGATAGAGCGACACCACAATCTTTTAAAGCATTGATCACTGGCAAAACACGATCTAATTCTTCTTGAAGCTCTACAGGTTCTGCGCCAGGACGCGTAGATTCACCACCGATATCAATAATGTCAGCACCATGCGCAATCATGTACTCAGCTTGGGCAATAGCATCAGTAGGCGTACGAAACTTTCCACCATCTGAGAATGAATCAGGGGTGGCATTCAAAATACCCATCACTAGAGGGCGCTGACGTTTAGTAAAGTCAAAAAGAAAACGCCCGCAACGCCATGTTGCGGGCAGATTTTGCAGAGCCACCAAAAGACTGACCGGCGGTCTAATTAAGCAGTTGCTGGAGCGGCACCTGCAGCAGGACCTGGCGTTCCAGCAGAGTTACCAAACTGAGAAGCTGGTGGCGGCTTAGGAGTACGCGGTGGGCGACCTTCCATGATGTCGTTGATCTGCTCAGCATCAATAGTTTCCCACTCAAGCAGCGCAGCGACCATGGCTTCAACCTTGTCACGGTTTTGCTCAAGAATCGACTTAGCTAAAGCGTACTGACTATCTACTAAGGCACGAATCTCTGAATCTACTTTCTGTTGAGTCAATTCAGAAACGGTTTTTGAACTGGTACGGCCAAACATACTTTCAGATTCCGTATCGACATAAACCATCGTACCTAAGCTTTCGCTCATACCGTAACGCGTCACCATGTCACGCGCCATTTTGGTAGCACGCTCAAAGTCATTTGATGCACCTGTGCTGCTCGAGTGCAAGAACACTTCTTCTGCAGCCCTACCACCGAACAAAATGGCAAGCTCTTCCATCATGCGGTCTTTGTATAAGTTCACACGATCAAACTCTGGCAACTGCCAAGTCACACCCAAAGCCATGCCGCGCGGCATGATGGTGACCTTATGTACTGGATCGGCCTTAGGCAAGACCTTCGCAACTACCGCATGACCAGACTCGTGGTATGCCGTATTGCGACGCTCTTCTTCACGCATCACAGCAGATTTACGTTCTGGACCCATGTAGATCTTGTCTTTAGCATCCTCAAAGTCTTTCATGTCTACTGCGCGTTTACCGCGGCGCGCTGCAAACAATGCAGACTCATTGACTAAGTTTGCTAAATCAGCACCAGAAAAGCCTGGAGTGCCTCGCGCCAAGACGGCAGCGTTCACGTCCGGATCAATTGGAACTTTGCGCATATGTACTTGCAAAATCTGTTCGCGACCACGGATATCTGGCAAGCCAACATGCACCTGGCGATCAAAACGACCAGGGCGCAATAAAGCACGATCCAACACATCTGAACGGTTTGTCGCAGCAACAACGATGACGCCGCTATTACTTTCAAAACCATCCATCTCAACAAGCATTTGGTTTAGTGTTTGTTCACGCTCATCATTACCACCACCCATACCAGCGCCACGATGACGGCCAACGGCATCAATCTCATCAATGAAGATGATGCAAGGTGAATTTTTCTTCGCGTTCTCAAACATGTCGCGTACGCGTGAGGCACCAACACCAACAAACATTTCCACGAAATCTGAACCAGAGATTGAGAAGAACGGTACTTTTGCTTCACCTGCAATGGCACGCGCAAGCAAGGTCTTACCAGTTCCTGGAGGGCCTACAAGTAGAACGCCATGAGGAATGCGACCGCCTAACTTTTGAAACTTTTGCGGATCCTTGAGGAAGTCCACAATCTCAAATACTTCTTCCTTGGCCTCATCGCAACCAGCAACATCAGCAAAGGTGACCGTATTACTGTTTTCATCAATCAGGCGGGCTTTTGATTTTCCGAAGGAGAATGCCCCTCCTTTGCCGCCACCTTGCATTTGACGCATCATGAAAAACCAAAAACCAATAATGAGTAAAGTTGGCCCCAAGTAGTACAAAGCCGATACCAGCATATTTGGCTCGTCATCTGCTTTACCAGTTACTTGAACGCCATACTTCATGAGGTCGCCAACCATCCAAATATCTCCTGGGGAGATGATGGAATACTTGCTACCGTCATTTGGTGTTACTTGCAATGTACGCCCCTGCACATCAACTCGTCTGACTTTGCCAGCTTTGGCATCATCCATGAATTGAGAATAGGTGACTTGATTTGCTTCTCTTGGCTTGTCGAACTGTTTAAAAACAGTAAAAAGCACAAGACCCACAATGAGCCACACACCAATTTTTTGCAACATGTTGTTGTTCAAAACAGACCTTTGCCGGATTAATCCGGGAGTTAAAGCGGATTGCT
>JBFZCO010000144.1:0-10224 GCA_041307885.1 Burkholderiales bacterium
CCATTTGCCCATGCCCGAAAAATCACTCTTGCTTACGCTGGCAATCGTCGCCATCACAGCAAAAATAGATGCAGTACCACCAAAGGCCAGCATGATCAAAGTAGCACCGTTGCTATAGCTATTGAGGGTATAACCAATCAAACCGGACATCATGATGCCCATGAAGAAGGTAAAACCCAGTAGCAACACAACGCCTAAGCCGCTATCTTTGTTCTTCTGGATAGCCCAGAAAAAGCCAAAAGCAATCGCCATAAAGACGATGAAGCCTAAGAATGGGCTGCCGGCCATAAAGTTCAAGCCAAAGCTAACGCCTAACCAAGCGCCAATGACGGTAGGGACCATCGACAGCGATAGAAGGGCATAGGTGTTGCGCAATACGCGGTTACGTATTTGCGGGGTATTAATCGAGCGGGTTTGCCCAAAGCCGTAAGAGTTCAGATCACTCATTTTGACTCCTTTTATATAGTAATTTCATAAGCCCACAAGGGGCTGTTGATAGTAAGTATAGACAAAACGGGGTAATTTCAAGGGCCAAACAAAAATAGAGCGAAAAAGACCACAAAGTGAGGGGTTATGCCCTGTAAATTCAAAGGCTTAGCCTAGCCCCGCTCAGGGTAAATACGGTCAGCCGATGTATAATTTGGGGGTCGCTGAAATCCTAGAGAACTATCAGAATTGGCTGGTTAAGCCCGGCCGAGTCTTTTGAGTACTTTTTTGGCATCTACCTTTGAAATCACTACTGGAGTTTTTGCATGGCTATTGAACGCACCCTTTCTATTATCAAACCCGACGCTGTGGCTAAAAACGTCATCGGCAAGATTTATGACCGTTTTGAATCCGCTGGTTTGAAGATTGTTGCTTCCAGAATGGCGCATCTCTCACAAAGAGAAGCAGAGCAGTTCTATGGCGTACACAAAGACCGTCCTTTCTTCAAAGACTTAGTGAGCTTCATGATTTCTGGTCCCGTGATGATTCAGGTTCTAGAAGGCGAAGGCGCAATCATGAAGAACCGCGATTTGATGGGTGCTACAGATCCTAAGAAGGCAGACAAAGGCACAATCCGTGCTGATTTTGCTGACAGCATTGATGCAAACGCTGTGCATGGTTCCGACGCTCCTGAAACAGCTGCCGTGGAAGTGGCATTCTTCTTCCCTGGCATGAATGTTTTTAATCGTTAATTTTTAATCCTATTTATTCATAAGTAGGCGCATTGACCTCCCCGCGCGTAAATCTCTTAGATTTTGACGCTGACCAGATGGCAGCGTATGTCGCGGGGTTGAATGAAAAGCCCTTTCGGGCTAAACAGCTCATGCAGTGGATACACCAACGCGGTGTGTCCGATATTAATGACATGAGTGATTTGGCAAAAAGCTTTAGAGCAACGCTACTCGATAAAGCACAAGTACTTTCACTGCCAGTGATTAAAGATGAGCAAGCATTTGATGGCACCCGTAAATGGTTATTGGATGTCGGCGCAGGCAATGCGGTGGAGTCCGTATTTATTCCTGAGGATGATCGTGGCACCTTGTGTATTTCTTCCCAAGCAGGCTGTGCAGTCAACTGCCGTTTTTGCTCAACAGGATATCAGGGCTTCTCGCGTAACTTAACTGCTGGTGAAATCATTGGGCAGTTATGGTTTGCTGAACATTTACTGCGCACTGACCCCAATGCAGTTCGCCGAGTAGAAGAGTACCCAACACCAGGATGGGAGCATACCGGTCGGGTGATCTCCAATGTCGTGATGATGGGTATGGGCGAGCCATTACTCAATTACGATAATGTGGTGACGGCATTACGCCTGATGCTCGATGATCGGGCTTATGGTTTATCCCGTCGTCGTGTCACCGTTTCCACTTCGGGTGTTGTGCCGATGATTGATCGCTTGGCACAGGACTGTCCAGTAGCTTTAGCCGTTTCCTTGCATGCTCCCAATGACGCCTTGCGCGATCAATTGGTGCCGCTAAACCAAAAGTATCCACTAAGAGAGTTGCTTGCAGCTTGTGAGCGTTATTTGCCTTTCGCTCCAAGAGACTTTTTAACATTTGAGTATTGCATGCTCGACGGTATCAACGATTCAGATATTCAAGCTAAAGAATTGGTGCGCCTATTAGCTAACATTAAATGCAAGGTCAATTTGATTCCATTTAATCCATTTCCTGAGTCTGGATTAAAGCGCTCCTCAGCGCAACGTGTGAATGCATTTGCCAGCATCCTCATAGATGCAGGTATGGTTGCTACAGTACGCAAGACTCGTGGGGATGATATTGCCGCAGCTTGTGGTCAATTAGCTGGTGATGTAGTGGATCGTACTAGGGTGCGCGAGCGTGCTGTTCATGACAATGACATTGTGATTGCTGAGCAGCCAGTGCAATGGCTTAACCGATTGGATGATTGATTCAAATACTAAATTCAATGAGTGATACTTCTAATTCCCTCCCAAAACTGCCTTTAGGGCCAGCGCCCAAACGCGCAACTCGCCAAGCCACCGTTGCCTGGAAAACCAATATCATTACCGTTGGTGGTGATGCGCCGGTTCGAGTGCAATCAATGACTAATACGGATACTGCCGATGCTATTGCAACTGCTATCCAGGTAAAAGAGTTGGCTCGCGCAGGCTCAGAGATGGTACGTATTACGGTAGATACTCCAGCCGCCGCCGCTGCGGTTCCCTATATTCGTGAGCAGTTAGACAAGATGGATGTTTTAGTTCCCTTGATCGGAGACTTTCATTACAACGGCCATACCTTATTGAACGACTACCCTGAGTGCGCAAAGTCCTTATCAAAGTACCGCATTAACCCAGGCAATGTCGGTAAGGGTGCCAAACGGGATCCGCAATTTGCCCAAATGATTGAAGCGGCTTGTAAATACGATAAGCCTATTCGGATTGGAGTCAATTGGGGTAGCTTGGACCAAGATTTGTTAGCTGCAATCATGGATAGGAATGCGGCATTAGCAAATCCGAAGACTGCGCAGGAAGTCATGATTGAGGCCTTGATTCAGTCAGCGTTACAGTCAGCAGAAAAAGCAGTTGAATTAGGCATGAACCCCGATCAAATTTTGCTCTCTTGCAAAGTAAGTAATGTGCAAGATTTAGTAGCCGTCTATCGTGACTTAGCGCGTCGTTCAGATTACCCGCTGCATTTGGGTTTAACAGAGGCTGGTATGGGCAGCAAAGGCATTGTCTCTTCTACGGCGGCAATGGGTATCTTGTTACAAGAGGGTATTGGTGACACGATTCGTGTTTCCTTAACGCCTGACCCTGGCGCACCACGTGAGAACGAAGTGATTGTGGCTCAGGAAATATTACAGACGATGGGTTTACGCAATTTCACACCGATGGTGATTGCATGTCCTGGTTGTGGTCGAACTACCAGCACTACTTTCCAAGAGTTGGCTGCCAACATTCAGTCCTACCTTCGCCAACAAATGCCTATTTGGAAAAAAACGCATCCTGGTGTCGAGGAGATGAATGTTGCTGTAATGGGTTGTATTGTCAATGGCCCTGGTGAAAGTAAGCACGCTAATATTGGAATTTCACTTCCAGGAACTGGCGAGACACCGGCAGCCCCAGTCTTTGTTGATGGCATTAAGGTAAAAACCTTGCGTGGTGAAAATATTGCGCAAGAATTTCAGGCGATTGTTGATGAGTACGTGAATCAAAATTACTCTCCAAAGGCATGAGTGAGTATAAAAAACACAATAAAAATAACAATAAAAAGTACAGAACAATAAATACACCATGACTGATTTTGCAAAAGCCCAAAAGATTCAAAAGATAAATGGCGTTCGTGGCATGAATGATCTTTTGCCACAAGACGCTGCGCAGTGGGCTCATTTAGAGCATGTTTTACGTGATCTCACACGTGCTTATGGCTATGAATTTTTGCGCACGCCAATTGTGGAAGCAACAGCGGTTTTTCAGCGCGGTATTGGAGAAGTCACTGATATTGTTGAGAAGGAAATGTATTCCTTTGAAGATCGTCTAAATGGTGAGCAATTAACTTTACGTCCTGAAGGTACGGCTGCCTTGGTACGCTCAGTGATTGAAAATAATTTATTGTATGAAGGACCTAAGCGTCTTTGGTATACCGGTCCCATGTTCCGTCATGAGCGCCCACAACGCGGCCGCTATCGCCAATTTCATCAATTCGGTATTGAAGCCTTAGGCTTTGCCGGTCCTGATATTGATGCTGAGATCATTTTGATGGGCCAGCGTCTTTGGGATGAGTTAGGCCTAAAAGGGGTACGTCTGGAGATTAATTCTTTAGGCCAGGCTGATGAGCGTGCGCAGCATCGCGCCGCTTTGGTAATGTATTTTGAGCAGCACAAGACCCTGTTAGATGAAGACTCACAACGCCGTTTACTTAGCAATCCGTTGCGTATCTTGGACTCTAAAAATCCTGCGATGCAGGAGTTGATTGAGGGCGCGCCAAAGCTATTAGACTTCTTGGGCGCACAATCTCTCGCGCATTTTGAAGCAGTGCAGTCTTTGCTCAAAGCAAACAATATTCCTTGCAAGATCAATCCACGTTTGGTGCGTGGCCTAGATTATTACAACCTTACCGTCTTTGAGTGGGTTACTGAAGAGTTAGGTGCTCAAGGTACGATTGCTGGTGGCGGTCGTTACGACCCCTTAATTGAGCGCATGGGAGGCAAAGCTGCGCCTGCCTGTGGTTGGGCTATGGGTATGGAGCGTGTTCTGGAGTTGATGAAGGTGTCCGGAACATCGCCAGAGGCGCAAGCTCAATGTGATGTGTTTGTGCTTCACCAGGGTGGCGAAACTCTGACGGCAGCCATGATTATTGCGGAGCGTCTCCGTAGCGCTGGCATTGATGTCATTTTGTTTTGCCCTCCAGATGGCCAATCAGCCAGTTTTAAGTCACAAATGAAGAAGGCAGATGCCAGTGGTGCGGCCTATGCTGTCATTATTGGGCCAGACGAATTGGTCAAAAATGAGGCTCAACTCAAGGATTTGCGTGCTAGCGGGGAGCAAAAAGCGGTTGCCCTCGATAGCGTGGTTGATGCCGTAATTGATGCCATTGTGGGCGCTACCGAATAGAATGAACTGATTGAACTTGAACGTTGATATTAATTACTGTAATTATTTGCTTGGATTGACATGCCTTTAGACCTAGAAGAACAAGAACAGATTGACCAATTAAAAGCCTTTTGGCAAAAATATCGTAATTTGATTACTGGCGTAGTCACTGCGGTTTTATTTGCATATGCCGGTTTCAGCGGTTATCAATGGTGGCGTACAAGTCAGGCTACTAATGCATCACAACTATATGAAACGATGGTCAGTGCAATTGAAAAGGGTGATACAGCTCAAACTTTGCGTGCTGCTGATGATCTGCAAAATCAATTTTCTAGAACACCTTATGCAGCAATGGCTAGTTTGGTGGCCTCAAGAATTGCTGCAGACGCTGGAGATACTGCCAAAGCAACGGATTATTTACGTTGGGCTGCTAAGAACGCATCAGACCAAGGTTACCTTGCTTTAGCAAAGTTGCGCCTGACATCTCAACTGATTGAACTTGGATCAGAAAAAGATTTTTCTGAGGCGGATGTAATTCTGAATGAAAAACCCATCGTGGGATTTGAGGCCTTGTGGTTAGAGCGTCGCGGTGATTGGTATTTGGCTCAGAAAAAGATCGATGATGCCCGTAAGAGTTATGAGGCTGCATGGAAGCTGTTGGATAAGACGAAAGAATTTCCTGAGGAGGCGCGCCGCCTCTTAAAAGTCAAGATCGATGCTGTTGGAGGAGTTGCGCAGTGATAGTTGATTGCAAGCGTCTAGCAAAGCTAGCGACAACCAGCCTACTGATCGGGTCTACCGTGGTGGCATTGGTAGCCTGCTCTGGAAGCTCGCGTGTGCGTAAGCCTGCCGAATTAGCGCCAGTGAGCAATCAATTTGAATTAGCGCCAGTATGGACAATTAGTCTAGGTTCATCTGAGCCATTTAATTTTCATCCAACTGTAGTGGGCGATGCTGTCTATGCCGCTTCTCATAGCGGCAAGCTTTACAAAATTGATGCCATCAACGGCAATAAGCTTTGGGAGGTTTCAGTTCCCGAGCGATTATCTATTGGCCCTGGGTCAGATGGTCGTACTACGGTTGCAGTCACGACTAAAGGCACAGTCTATGCATACGATGAAGCTGGTAAGCCTATTTGGAATGTCAGTGTTGGCAGTGAAGTATTAACTGAGCCTGTAGTTGCTGCTGGCGTCGTAATTATCCGCGCTCTTGATAATCGCTTTATTGGTTTGGATGCGCAAACTGGCGCCCGTAAGTGGACTTATCAGCGACAGCAGTCAGCGCTTTCATTGCGAGTGGGTTATGGCATGTTACCGATTGCAAATGAAGTGATCGTAACGGGTTTTGCGGGTGGGCGTTTTGGCATGATCGCCATTGCCAATGGTGGTTTGGTGTGGGAGACGCCAGTTTCTTTTCCAAAGGGCTTCTCAGAAATCGAACGTTTGAATGATGTTACGGCAAGACCTAGCATGGAGGATGACACCATCTGCGCTGTTTCATATCAAGGCCGGATTGGTTGTGCTCAAGCTCGTAATGGTAATTTGATTTGGTTTAAAGATTATTCAAGCTATACCGGTACAGCGCAGAGTCCTAGCACTGTCTTTTCTGCCAATGAAAGATCACATGTCACTGCATTTGCGGTTAAGGATGGTTCTCAGCTTTGGGAAAATACCCAGCTCACATTTAGAGGTCTTGGTGAGTCCTTAGCTATTGGTAAAGTTTTACTCATGGGTGATGCACAAGGTTATGTGCATGCACTCTCACAAGCGAATGGCGAAATGCTTGCACGAATTCGTCATGATAGTAGTCCAATCACCGCCGCACCAATTGCATTTGGCGGTCTCATCTTGATTCAATCTCAAGGTGGAAAACTAGCGGCGTACAGTCCAAAATGAACCCAGTCATTACTATTGTTGGTCGACCTAATGTCGGTAAGTCGACCCTATTTAACCGCTTAACGCGTTCACGCGATGCATTGGTAGCCGATTTTTCTGGCTTAACTCGCGATCGTCACTACGGTAAAGGTCGCATTGGCGAGCGCGCATTTATCTGCGTAGATACTGGTGGTTTTGAGCCAGTTGCCAAAACAGGTATTGTGGCGGAGATGGCTAAGCAAACGAAGCAAGCGGTTGCTGAATCTGACATTATTATTTTTTTAGTAGATGGCCGTTTAGGTATGGCTCCACAAGATCGTGTCATCGCCGATTTTCTTCGTAAGACTGGTAGACCAGTCATTCTTGCTGTTAATAAAACCGAGGGCATGCAATCTGGGGTTGTTACTGCAGACTTTCATGAACTTGGCTTAGGTGAGCCATTTCCGATTTCGTCTGCCCATGGCGATGGCGTCCGAGGCTTAATTGATGATGCTCTCGATTCACTCGGTATTCCCGAGCCAGAATTAGAAGAAAAAGAGAGTGACCCTAATCGTCCAATGAAGATTGCGGTGGTGGGTCGGCCCAACGTGGGTAAATCTACTCTCATTAATAAATTAATTGGTGAAGAGCGAGTGATTGCATTTGATATGCCAGGCACTACTCGCGATGCGATTGAGGTCCCTTTTGAGAGAAATGGCAAGCCTTATATTTTGGTCGATACCGCTGGCTTGCGTCGCCGTGGAAAAGTATTTGAAGCCATTGAAAAATTTTCCGTGGTTAAAACCCTGCAAGCCATCGCTGATTGCAATGTGGTGATTCTGATGCTCGATGCCCAACAAGATATTTCTGAGCAAGATGCCCACATCGCTGGATTTATTGTGGAAGCAGGGCGTGCGCTTGTAGTTGCAGTGAACAAGTGGGATGGTATCGATGCTTATGTAAAAGAACGTGCTCGTTTAGAGATTGCCCAAAAGCTACGCTTTCTTGATTTTGCTAACGTCCATCCGATTTCAGCCAAAAAAGGTACCGGTCTTAAAGAGCTCTTTAAGGATGTGGATGCAGCTTATGCAGCGGCGATGGCTAAATTACCAACCCCTAAATTGACCCGAATTTTGCAAGAAGCTATTGAGCATCAGCAGCCTAAGCGAGTGGGTATGGGTCGTCCAAAGTTGCGTTACGCCCATCAAGGGGGCATGAATCCTCCTATTGTGGTGATTCATGGCACATCGCTCAGTGGTGTTACAGATAGTTATAAGCGCTATCTTGAAGGCCGCTTTAGGGATGTATTTAAGTTACGCGGAACACCCTTGAGAATTCAGATGAATACCGCTAAAAACCCATATGTTGATGAGGGCAAAAGCAAAAAAAGCAAAAAAAGGTAAAAAGGGTTAAAAAGAGATATCTTTTTTCGTATTCAGTGGGAATATTGGGGCTTGATTTTCAATTAATCTACCCCCATATTTACCAAGTAGGAAATAAGTAGTGAGTAGTGGATTGAAATCATTAAAAAAGCAAGACTCCCAAGATATAAAAAGTATATAAAAATCCAATAAGGAGCTGTATGAACAATAGCAAAATCCAATTACTACAGGATCCCTTCCTCAATGCATTGCGCAAAGAACATGTTCCTGTTTCAATCTATCTAGTCAATGGCATCAAGTTACAGGGCAATATTGAATCCTTTGACCAATATGTAGTCTTATTGCGCAATACCGTGACACAAATGGTCTACAAACACGCAATCTCCACAATCGTTCCTGCTCGCGCCGTGGAATTCCGTACGGAAGAAATTAGCCCTGTATAAAACTGGTGTAGATGCCGCGCGCGCTGTTCTTGTTGGTGTTGATACAGGACGTGAAGATTTTGCGGACAGCATGGCAGAGCTCAGCTTACTAGCGGATAGTGCTGGCTCTATACCTGCAGCTAGTGTCATTGCCCGCAAAGGTAAAACGGATCCAGCACTTTTTATCGGTTCAGGTAAGGCAAACGAACTACAAAAGGTGATGGAAGAGCAGGGTGCTGAGCTGGCCATCTTCAATCATCCACTGTCCCCAACGCAGCAGCGTAATCTTGAGCGGCATATTGGATTTCATGTGATGGACCGAACCGGTCTCATATTGGATATATTTAGTCAAAGAGCGCAAAGTCATATTGGTAAGACACAGGTTGAGCTAGCGCAAGTGCGTTATCGAATGTCACGCCTTGTTCGGGCTTGGAGTCACTTAGAGCGGCAGCGCGGTGGTATTGGTGTGCGTGGCGGCCCAGGTGAAACTCAGATGGAGCTCGATCGCCGTATGTTGGCAACAAAGGCAAAGCGTCTAGAAAATGAATTAGACAAATTACAGCGCCAACAGCGGACCCAGCGCCGCGCTAGAAATCGTAAGGACGTATTTTCCGTATCCTTAGTTGGCTATACCAATGCAGGCAAGTCCACGCTCTTTAATGCCCTTACAAAGGCTGGGACTTATGCTGCAGATCAGTTATTTGCCACCTTAGATACCACTTCCAGAAAAGTCCATTTGGATGAAGTAGGGTCGATTGTGGTTTCGGATACGGTGGGTTTTATACGTGAGTTACCTCACCAGTTGGTTGAGGCATTTAGAGCCACGCTAGATGAAACCATTCATGCCGACCTGATTTTGCATGTGATTGATGCTTGTAGCCCGGTAGCTCGTGAACAAAAGGCTGAAGTAGAGGCTGTTTTGAGAGAAATTGGTGCAGATGACATCCCCAGAATCGAGGTGATGAACAAAATTGACCAGATGCCCCAGACCTTCTATCGGGGCCCAGCTCTAGAGCGAGACTCACAGGGCATGCCTAGCCAAGTTTTCCTCTCAGCCAAGACTGGTCAGGGCTTGGATTTATTGCGAACAGCCCTCGCCGAGTACGCTCAAATGACTGATAGAATAAGGGTCGAACATAACCGCGCCAAGACGCAAATGGACCCGGAAGAGTTTTTAGCACCTGTACCTGAACGACCAGAGTCATCTGAATTTAACCCTATACCAACCCGAAAATATTCACCTAACGATGCCTAAATTTCTTGAGCTGTTTTCGGTCAATGACCCAGGCTGGGGCAATAGTCACCCCGGTAATGGATCTAAAGACGCCAAAGAGGGTCAAGGCTCTGACCAAGCCCCTAAAGTCGATCCTGCTAATCCAGAGGCTGACAAGCCTGTCGAAACTCAACCTCAGAATCAGCCTGCAAGACCTGATGGTCCTCCGGACTTAGATGAGCTCTGGCGTGACTTTAATGATCGCCTCAGCGGATTATTTGGCGGTAAGAAAAAGCCAGGTTCAAATTCAAGA
>JBFZCO010000145.1:0-11328 GCA_041307885.1 Burkholderiales bacterium
GGCGCAGGGTTAGTGTGCCGTATGCCGCGACCCGCGATTAGAAGACAGTTTTCAGGCGCGCGCCTGCATTGATGACCTAAAGGAGGTCTCTGCGGCGATCGTCAAGTGTGGCACCGATTTAACGAACATTGAACTCGGTGTACTAAGCAAAACAGCTTAGATTAGTTTGACCCACACTCCAAAGCCGCCAATGGGCTCTGCCCCAAGCGGTCTACAACCTGTCCCTACCGCAACGCGCAGCGACGCACTCCCCATTAGGAGAGTGTTATGAAACGCATGTTATTTAATGCAACTCAGCAAGAAGAGTTGCGAGTTGCCATCGTCGATGGTCAAAAACTCATCGATATTGATATCGAAGCTGCCGGTCGTGAACAACGCAAAGGCAATATTTACAAAGGTGTTATTACTCGCATTGAGCCATCCCTCGAAGCTTGTTTTGTAAATTACGGCGAAGAGCGCCATGGCTTTCTGCCATTTAAAGAAGTAGCTAGAACCTACTTTAAAGAAGGTGTTGATGTTCGTAATGCCTCTATTAAAGATGCTTTGCGCGAAGGTCAAGAAATCATTGTTCAGGTAGAAAAAGAGGAGCGGGGCCAAAAAGGCGCAGCTCTAACTTCCTTTATCTCCCTGGCTGGTCGTTATTTGGTATTAATGCCAAATAATCCACGTGGAGGTGGTGTTTCACGCCGCATTGAAGGTGAAGACCGTCAAGAGCTCCGCGAAGCTATGTCTCAATTAGAGGTACCTGATGGCATGAGCATCATTGCCCGTACCGCCGGTATTGGCCGTGATGCTACTGAATTGCAGTGGGACTTAAGTTATCTCATGCAATTGTGGGGCGCCATTGATGAAGCCGCCAAAGGTAATTCAGCCCCTTTACTCATTTATCTTGAATCAAGTTTAGTGATTCGTGCGATTCGGGATTATTTCCAGCCTGATATTGGCGAGATTCTCATCGACACAGATGACATCTATGAACAAGCTGCGGCATTTATGTCTGTAGTGATGCCAGATAACCTGCCAAGAGTAAAGCGCTATCAGGATGATGTGCCGCTGTTCTCACGCTTCCAAATTGAACATCAGATCGAAACTGCTTATTCACGTACTGTGCCATTGCCATCTGGTGGCGCAATTGTGATTGACCATACTGAAGCATTGGTTTCGGTAGACGTCAACTCCGCACGTGCTACCCGCGGTTCCGATATTGAAGAGACTGCAACCCGCACCAACTTAGAAGCTGCCGATGAAATCGCTCGTCAAGCACGTTTACGTGACTTAGGCGGTCTCATCGTCATTGACTTCATAGATATGGAGTCGAGCAAAGCGCAAAAAGATGTTGAGAATCGCTTACGTGATGCTCTACGTCATGATCGCGCTCGCGTTCAGATGGGTAAGATTTCCAAGTTTGGCTTGATGGAAATGTCACGTCAACGTTTGCGCCCTGCTCTGTCTGAAGGTAGCCATGTGACCTGCCCACGTTGTAACGGCACTGGCCATATTCGCGATACTGAATCATCTGCATTGCAGGTGTTGCGCATCATCCAAGAAGAGGCAATGAAAGAAAATACTGCCGCTATTCATACACAAGTTCCAGTTGAAGTTGCTGCCTTCTTGTTAAATGAAAAGCGTCCCGAAGTCATCAAGATTGAGACTCGCTTCAAAGTCAACGTCTTAATGATCCCGAACAAGCATTTGGAAACTCCACATTACAAATTGGAGCGTTTGCGTCATGACGATCCCCGCTTAGACGATCAAAAAGCAAGTTATGTAATGGCTCAGGAAGCTGCAAGCGAACTCGAGACAGATACTGCTGTAAGCCGTAAGGATGCGGATATTAAAGTACGTCCGGAAGCCGCTGTTAAAGGCATTACTCCAAATGCACCAGCACCTGTTAGCCAACCACGTGCACCGCGTGCCGAGAAATCCACTGTTGAAGCTACAAGTTCTGGTGGGTTCTTTGGATTCATTAAAAAATTATTCTCTTCCTCACCGGCACCAGAGGTAAAACCGGCACCTAGCGCTCCTCGAGGTCGCAATCAAAATAATCGCAACGGAAGTGGTAACCGCAATCGAGGACGTCGCGGTGATCGCAATGATCGCAGCGAACGACCAGCCGAAGGTTCAGCAGTAAGTACTGAAGGCGCAGCTCCACGTGAAGCAAATGGTGGCAGAGCACGTCAAGATGGCCGTAACCGCAACGGTAATCGCAATCAAAACAATCCAAAGCCAGAAAATCAAGCTGCAGTAAGTCCGGCAACTGAGGCGACTCCGGGAGTAGAAAACACCCCTAGCGCAGATGGTGAAGAGCGCCGTAGTCGAAGCCGCAACCGTCGTGGTCGTGGTCGTGGTCAACGTGAACGTGGCGAACGCTCAGAGAACAATGGTGAGACAGAAGCTGTAGTTGCTACAGCAGGAACTCAAGCCGCGTTCTCAGGACCGCCTTCTGGTATGGCTGGCGCCTCTGCATCAATGCCTATTCAAAACATTGCGCAGAGTTTTAATCCTGTTACTCCTAGCGCCCCTAAGGATCGAGCACCTCGCACACCAAGAGAGCCCCGTGCACCACGTCAAGATAATCGCCCTACCCCTACCAAGACTCAGGAACCTGTGACTCAATCAGTCAGCTCTGTTGCAGTCGCAGTTGCAAGTCTTGAAGTGATTGCTAAGCCGATGCCAGAACTACCTAAAGTTGCATTTCAAGCTTTAGAAGAAACGCCGCTACAAAGCGTTGTTCAATCTGCTGGCATGATCTGGGTTGCAACGGACTCAAGCAAGCATGCGCAAGCACAATCGCAAATTCAAGCTGAGCCAGAAATCATGAGTCTTGGGCGAGCACCTAAGGCAGCAGCGAGCCTGCCAGATGGACCTATGATTTTGGTTGAAACTGGCGGCCAAGAAAAGGCAGTCTAAGTTTTTCTGCAAACTGCTGTATGTCCCGCAAGGATATATGGCAGTTTGGCAGAAATGCTGTTTCACAGCCATAATTAGTCATGGTTGAAAAAGTGATCCCCATTCGTTTAGATGAAGGCAAAGGCCTGGCTCCGTCCATACCTGAGCAACTCATTACTGCCAATGGTTTAACGACAGATACGCGAGGTCGACCTCTACGTGATCTACGCATTTCTGTTACTGATCGTTGTAATTTTCGCTGCACCTACTGCATGCCTAAAGAAATCTTTGATCAGAGTTATCCATACCTATCCCAGCAAGAGCTACTCAGCTTTGAGGAGATTGCGCGCTTAACCACTATCTTCGCCTCACTCGGTGTAGAAAAAATTCGCCTCACTGGAGGCGAGCCTTTGCTACGGAAAAATTTGGAAGTGCTGGTTGAAATGCTGGCAACGATTCGTACTAACGCTGGCGAACCTCTCGATTTAACACTCACGACCAATGGCAGCATATTACGTAGAAAAGCTGCAGCACTTAAGGCTGCTGGCTTACAAAGACTCACCATTAGTCTTGATGGCTTGAATGATGACATCTTCAAAAAAATGAATGATGTCGACTTTCCAGTTACTGATGTACTCGATGGAATTGCGGCTGCTCAAGAAGTCGGCTTTACCAATCTCAAAGTAAATATGGTTGTGAAGAAGGGCACTAACGACCAAGAGATCATTGCCATGGCAAAACATTTCAAGGGAACTGGTGTAACGTTGCGCTTCATTGAGTTCATGGATGTAGGAAGTTCAAATGGCTGGGATATGTCGCAGGTCCTACCCTCACGGGAGGTTGCTGATCGAATTGACGCAGTTTTTCCAATTGAACCGATTGAAGCGAACTATCTTGGTGAAGTTGCCCAGCGCTGGCGCTATCTTGATGGCTCCGGCGAAATAGGTTTCATCTCGAGTGTTACGCAAACCTTTTGTCATGAATGTACACGCGCACGTATCTCTACAGATGGGCAGCTTTATCTTTGCTTATTTGCCAATCAGGGTTTTGATTTCAAAACTTTATTACGCTCAGGTAAATCCGATTTAGAGATTGCTAACGCCATTATGGGTACATGGGCAAAGCGTGATGATCACTATTCAGAAATTCGAGGATTAAATACTCCTAGCACTGCAAGTGCTCGCAAAGTAGAAATGTCATACATCGGCGGCTAATGAATTCTTTATCAAACATTACTGGACTGATTTTGGCTGGTGGTCGTGCCCAACGAATGGGTGGCGTTGACAAGGGTCTGATTCCCTTTAATGACAAACCCTTAATTGAATCTGCTATTGCCCGCTTAAAACCACAAGTTGACAGCATCCTGATTAATGCAAATCGCAATATTACAAAGTATGCTCATTACGGCTATCCAGTCATCATGGATGAGACTCCAGATTTTTCTGGCCCACTAGCTGGATTCTCCATTGGTCTAAAACATTGCAAAACGCCGTATCTTTTAACTTCGCCCTGCGACTCCCCGCTTCTCCCCACTGATCTTGCACAGAAAATGATGGATGAATTAGAAGCGAGTGATCTCGACTTAGTTTATGCATCCTCTATAGAGCACGGAAAGCTATGGGCCCAACCTGTCTTTTGCTTAATGCGCAGCGGTGTTCGTGACTCCTTAAAAGATTTTCTTAGCAAGGGTGATCTAAAAATTGATCACTGGTTTAAAGAGTTAAATAGTGGCACTGTTGTATTTGAAAATGCGCATGCCTTTGCCAACATCAATACACCAGAAGAATTAGAGGCCTTAGAAAAGGTATCTCAATGAGCAAGTCTATCAACCATTCTCCCAATAGCCCTATTTTGCTTACAGCCTCATTGCATGTTGATGAGGCAAGAAAAGCAATTGCTGAACTTGTGAATGACCTCATTGTCGAATCACGCTCTAGAAATGAAGTGGGGGATATTGAGACCGTTGCTTTAGACCAAGCTATCAACCGAATTTTGGCCCAGGATTTACTCTCGCCGATTGATGTGCCTGCTGCAGATAACTCTGCAATGGATGGCTTTGCTTTTAACGGTGAATGCTTAGGAGACCAAGATAAAGACATCACCCTCAAAGTAGCAGGAACTGCTTATGCGGGCAAACCTTATGAAGGTAGCGTGGCTAATGGAGAATGCCTGAAGATCATGACGGGCGCGCTCATGCCAGCAGATTGCGATACGGTGATTCCCCAAGAATTTACTACTTGTGAAAACTCAACTGGTGATACCTTAGTTACTTTTAAGCAAAATCAATTAAAGCTCGGAGAAAATCGTCGCCTAAAAGGTGAAGACTTAGAGAGTGGTAAGCCTGCGATTGCAGCAGGCCGATTACTACGCCCATCAGACCTTGGTCTTGCTGCTTCTTTAGGAATCGCACAGCTAAAAGTGCATCGCAAACTCAAGGTTGCCATTCTCTCTTCAGGCGATGAGCTACAGCCTCTCGGCAAGTCCTTAGACCCGGGCAGTATTTACGACAGCAATCGCTATAGCCTTACAGGCTTACTTACTCGTCTGAATTTAGAAATTATTGATTGCGGGATAGTGCGTGATGACCCCGCATCACTAAAAGCCGCTTTTATTGAAGCAGCTAAAAAAGCAGATGTTTTGATTTCTTCAGGAGGCGTATCCGTTGGTGAAGCGGATTTCACCAAGCAAATCATGCAAGAGCTGGGTGATGTTGGATTCTGGAAAATTGCAATGCGTCCAGGTCGCCCCATGGCTTTTGGAGTATTAAAGCCAGTAGTAGGATCAGACCGAAAACACAAAACACTCTTTTTTGGCTTGCCTGGCAATCCAGTAGCGGTGATGGTGACCTTCTATCAATTTGTCAGATCAGCCCTATTGCAACTCAATGGTGCAAACCAGACCGAACCATTGCTGACCCAAGCGATTGCGCAAGCACCAATTCGGAAAAAACCGGGGCGAACTGAATTTCAGCGGGCAATTATGGAGCGCGGAGTCAATGGACAGCCCACTGTTCGCATTACTGGCAGTCAGGGTGCCGGCATTCTCAGGTCCATGAGCGAGGCCAATTGCTTTGTGATTCTGCAACACGATCAAGGCAATGTTGCAGCTGGCGACTGGGTAGATGTGGCGCTTTTAGACGGACTGCTTTAAGATTGCACCTCATGAAACTTACCAAAAAAGAACTTGTCTTCCTAGACCCTATGCATACTGCCAAGACACTAGTTTTGGTTTACCTCTGCTTCTCCGTCCCTATCGTCTTATTAGCCTTGTTTGTAGCCTTCATTCGCGACGGTGCCATTCCTGGATTCACAGTGCTATCCGCATTAATCCTCAATGCACTACTAGGCTTTGGTCTGCTATGGATTGCATGTAAGGTTTACAACTGGGTTGCCGGAAAATTTGGCGGCATAGAACTTGCGCTTAGAGAGCTCCCTGAAGAAATTGAAGCTGACTAACTATTGCGTCAGCTTCTTCTCAAATCCTTAAGCCTTTAATACTTCAGCATTAATCAGACTTGGTGGTCTTTTGCCAGCAAGTGCTGCTCTTAAATTTTCAATCGCAAGATCCACCATTGCTCTTCGTGTTTTTTCTGTTGCGCTAGCGATGTGTGGAGCTAGCACGATATTGCTGCACTTGAGCAGTTCAGGATGTACTTTGGGCTCGCCTTCAAAGACATCTAAGCCTGCTGCAAATATTTTTCCATTTTGCAAAGCTTGCGCTAAAGCCACATCATCCACAATTCCACCGCGTGCGATATTCACTAATATAGCCGTTGGTTTCATCATTCCAAGCTCTTGAGCGCCAATCGTATGGTGATTCTCTGGGGTATACGGTAGCACCAATATGACGTGATCAGCAGTACGAAGTAGCTCCTCTTTGGAAACATAAGTTGCACCATAAATCTTCTCTTGGTCAGCAGGCAAGCGACTACGATTGTGATAAATCACGTTCATGCCACAACCTAGCGCACGTTTTGCAATACCCTTGCCAATGCGACCCATACCAATAATGCCAAGAGTGCTGCCATTCAAATCCATACCTAAAGGGTTATTCACAATCGACCACTGGTCCCATTTGCCTGCCCTAATCCAATGTTCAGATTCAGTAATGCGCCGTGCCGCCGCCATCAATAAAGCAAAGCCAAAATCTGCCGTTGTATCCGTAAGGACATCAGGGGTATTGGTTGCCATAATCCCAGCCGCTGTAATTGCAGGCATATCAAAGTTGTTATACCCAACTGAAATATTGGCCACTATTTTTAATTGGCTTGCTTGCGATAGAGCTTGTGCATCGATTCGCTCACTACCCGCAACTAGGGCACCATCAACCATGGATAGCTCATTTTGAAGCTCCTGAGGGGTAAAAACTTTATCTGCCTGATTAGAGCGAACCTCGAAAGACTCTTCTAGTTTAGCCAGCGCCTCAGGAAATATAGCTCTAGCGACTAAAATTTTGGGCTTAGGGGATGGGTTAGTAGTATTGACTGATGTGTTCATAAAGCGACTTTACCTCAAAAGTAAATTGGGTTTTGCCTGAAAAATTACCTGAATCGGATAAAATTAGGTTTTGATAACTTGGTAGCCTGCTGACATTATTAGGCGCCTTACATTTATACCATCATGACTTACGTTGTTACTGAAGCCTGCATTCGCTGCAAATACACAGACTGTGTAGATGTCTGCCCCGTAGATTGTTTTCGCGAGGGTCCTAACTTTTTAGTCATCGATCCAGATGAGTGCATTGATTGCGCAGTGTGCGTTCCAGAATGTCCAGTAAATGCCATCTATGCCGAAGATGATGTACCTGGCGATCAGCAAGCCTTTATCAAGCTAAATGCTGATTTGTCTCCAAGCTGGACTTCCATTACTAAGTCCAAAGCAGCCCTTCCTGAAGCCGAAGAGTGGAAAGATGTTAAAAATAAACTTGACCAACTGGTAAAGTAAATTGCATCCCCCCATTGAAACCGATGCAGTCATTATTGGCTCCGGTCCAGTGGGACTCTTCCAAGTATTCGAACTTGGACTTCTAGAAATCAAAGCGCATGTCATTGACTCTTTGCCTGAGGTGGGCGGGCAATGCATTGAGCTCTATCCCGATAAGCCGATATACGATATCCCAGCAATACCGGTCTGCACTGGTCGCGAACTAGTCAATAATCTATTGGCACAGATCAAGCCTTTTGCACCGCAGTTTCATCTAAAGCAAGAGGTTTCCAGCCTTGAAAAACAAAGTGATGGACGCTTTTTGATCAGAACCTCTTTAGATCAGCATTTTCTTACTAAGACCGTATTTATTGCTGCTGGTGTCGGCGCATTTCAACCAAGAACTTTAAACCTGCAAGGTATTGACGCCTTTGTAGATAAGCAAGTTTTCTATCGCGTTAAAAATCCAGATCAATTGATCGGCAAAAAAATAGTGGTTTGTGGTGGTGGAGATTCGGCTCTCGACTGGGCGCTTTACTTTGTAGGTAAAGCTGCTAGTGTGACTTTAATTCATCGTCGTGATGAATTTAAAGCTACTCCCCAATCAGTGGAAAAAATGCGTGCGCTGTGCGCTGCTGGTGAGCTTGCACTCATTATTGGACAAATTACCGATCTAGAAACTTCAAACGGAAAACTCAATGGGATTTCAGTAAGCCGAACTGATGGAGAAGTGCAACAGATTCCTGCTGATGCTTTGCTACTCTTTTATGGTCTTTCTCCTAAGCTAGGTCCTATTGCGGATTGGGGTCTAGAAATCGACCGTAAACAGATTACTGTCGATACCGCCTGCTTTCAGACTAGTACTCCGGGCATTTTTGCTGTGGGTGACATCAATATTTATCCCGGCAAGAAAAAACTGATTTTGTCGGGCTTTCATGAGGCCGCACTTGCAGCCTTTGCGGCAGCGGCCTATATTGCCCCTGAAAAACAAATCCAGCTCCAATACACCACCACCTCCCCTAAGTTACATAAGGCACTTGGAGTCGACTCCCCCAGATTCGAGTAAGCTCTCTACATTACTGATTTATTTGGCCAAATAAAGACATGCATCAATATCACAACCTTATGAGGGAAGTCCTTGAAAAGGGCGTCCAAAAGTCTGACCGTACTGGTACAGGAACTATTTCCATCTTTGGTCACCAGATGCGCTTTAATCTGGCCGAAGGCTTTCCAATGGTGACCACCAAGAAGCTTCATCTTAAGTCCATCATTCTGGAGTTACTATGGTTTCTCAAGGGAAGCACTAATAACAATTGGCTAAAAGAACGCGGTGTTTCTATTTGGAATGAGTGGGCAGCGCCCGATGGTGATCTTGGTCCGATCTACGGTTACCAATGGCGCTCATGGCCAGCCCCCAATGGTCAGCATATCGACCAAATTGCAGAAGTAGTTGAAGCACTCAAAAAAAATCCTGATTCGCGCCGCATTATTGTTTCAGCGTGGAACGTGGCGGATATTCCCCGCATGGCATTAGCACCCTGTCACGCATTTTTCCAGTTTTACGTAGCTGATGGAAAGTTATCTTGCCAACTTTACCAACGCAGCGCTGATATCTTCTTGGGCGTGCCTTTTAATATTGCCAGTTATGCACTACTGACCCACATGATGGCGCAGCAGTGCAATTTAGAAGTGGGTGACTTTGTATGGACAGGTGGCGATTGCCATCTCTACAGCAACCACTTAGAACAAGTAGATCTTCAGCTATCCAGAGACTTCTTCCCACTGCCTAAGCTCAATATTCTGCGCAAGCCAGACTCTATTTTCGATTATGAATTCGAAGATTTTGAAATTGCTGGCTATGAGTCCCATCCCGCCATTAAAGCTCCTGTAGCTGTTTAATAAATGAGAACCGCATGACTGCAGCTAAAAACCCCGCGATCTCAATGATTGTTGCTCGCTCACGCAATCATGTCATTGGACGTGATAATCAAATGCCCTGGAAGATTTCTGCAGACCTGCAGTTCTTTAAAAAAGTGACGATGGGCCATCCGGTGATCATGGGTCGTAAGACCTGGGAATCGATTGGCCGCCCCTTACCAGGACGTCGTAATATCGTTGTGAGTCGCAATACTGACCTACAACTAACAGGGGCTGAAGTAGTGAACTCCTTAGATGCAGCGCTCGATAGCCTAAATGAATTTGCCAGAATTTTTGTTATTGGTGGAGAGCAGCTTTTTACTCAGGCTTTTCCTAGAGCAGATCGTCTTTACATTACTGAAATCGATCTTGATATTGAGAATGGAGACACCTTTTTTAAAGTTCCGCATCCAGAACAATGGAAGGTGGTAGAGAGAACACCTGCATCTGAGGGTGATGTTACATTCCAATTTATTACCTTAGAACGTGAATCAGACCACTAGAGCCCCATCTAATCGCTTGAACAACTCAGGCAACTAAGGAAGTAAACCATGAGTTTTCCAATTTTAAGAATGATGCTGGACTCATCTGATTTTGCACTTAGGGTGCAAATAATTACGATCATCTTATCCTTTTGCTTTTTAGTATTTTATTTCTTTCAAAAAATTTCGCCGAAGTATTTATTTGGTGATGACGGCCCCTACGCTGGGTATATTTATAACGCGATGGGGGTTATATACAGCATATTATTTGCCTTTATCACGGTGCTTGTTTGGCAAAGCTATAACAATGTTGCGGATTCCGTTGCGAAAGAGGCAAATCACCTCAATAATATATATCGACTATATGCGGCATTCCCACCAGAGTTTGAGCAATCAGGAAAACAGGCCTTAAAGAAATACACAAAGACCGTAATTGAAGATGAATGGCCTCTCTTAAAAAATGATCAATTCAGCGAGGAGGCATACAAGCAATTCTTAGCAATTGAGTATGATTTGATTAAGTATCAGCCTCAAAACCTCGGACAAATAAACGCGCATCAATTATTACTGAGGCTAACTTCAGAGTATGTAGAGTTACGCCGCGACCGGATTTACAACGCTCAATTTGCCCTAGGTCATCCAGCATGGCTTGGCCTGATTACTAGCTCTTTCATATTTTTATTCTTTTCTTGCTTATTTAAAATGCAATCAAAACGGATACACATACTGTTAATTATGTTTTTAGCTGCCACTGTTGGTGGTGCTGTTTACTTTTTGATCCTCTATATCCATCCGTTTATGGGTCCAATGGCTATCCCACCAGACCCGCTGCAAAGATTATTGGACCTCAGTTGGAAGTTTTAAGACATTTGACCTAAAGCTTCTTGGCAAAACTGTATTGCGCAAATGCCTGCTCGGCGACATTAAACCACTGCGCTTCCATGTTTCGGAAAACACGATAGTCTTCAAATATTTTCTTAAATTGCGGATTCTTAGTAGACTCTTCCGCATAGGTTTCTTGGGTAGCCTTAAAGCAAGCATCTAATACTGAGGTATTGAACTTACGTAAAACTGCACCATTCTGAATGAGACGCTGAAGCGCTGGAGGATTCAAAGCA
>JBFZCO010000146.1:0-7759 GCA_041307885.1 Burkholderiales bacterium
TCTAAACCGCCCAAGAAAATCTGCACACCAATAGCTAACAAAATAAATGCAAATAGACGCATCAAAACGTTAGTGCCATTTGCACCGAGAAGTCGCTGGATACCAGAAGATTCACGGTAAACAAGATAAATTGTGAGAGCGAGAGCTATCAAGCCAATGAGACCACCTATGAGGGCGGGAATCTGTGCATCAAACCCAAGGCTATTTGATTTTTTTAGACCCGCCATCAGAGAAATGGCAGTCGCAATGGATCCCGGTCCAATTGTCAAAGGCATTGTGAGAGGAAAAAATGCGCTGCCCTGGGCACTTGCATCAGTAATTGCAGATGAATCATCCCCACTATCCTTTGGGGAGCTTTTCTGATTCAGTAAATTCCAGCCCATCGCAATCACAACTAAGCCTCCCGCCAACTTCAATGCAGACAATGAAATCCCGAAGAACAAAAGAAGTTGTGGGCCAATCAGCATTGATCCAAACAACATAAAGAAGGAGTTGACGCTAACACCAAGGGCCAGCTTATTTCTAACCCCCTGCGAACAATCTTGGACCATATTGAGAAATATAGGTCCGCCGCCCAAAGGATTGATGACTGGAAAAAGTGCGGCATATACAGCCACAAAACTAGCAACAATGGTAGAAGTCATAAATCTCCTAGATGGGCTACAGACTGCGTTTTGGTAACGCTTTTGGTAATAAGAGTGTGTATCTCTACAAACCCTTGTAATGCTTTGAGATGTGGCGGAAGGGGCGGGATTCGAACCCGCGGTAGGCTATTAACCTACGCACGCTTTCCAGGCGTGTGACTTAAACCGCTCATCCACCCTTCCGGTAACCACTGATTATACGTTTTACCGAAAGGGTTGCCCTCGGAAATACTTATAAAGGCTGTTTGAGTTGCTCCAAAATTGCCGGATTTTCTAGGGTTGAGGTATCTTGGGTCACCTCTTCGCCTTTTGCGATCACGCGTAATAAGCGACGCATGATTTTTCCAGAACGGGTCTTAGGCAAGTTATCACCAAAACGAATGTCTTTTGGTTTGGCGATCGGACCAATCTCTTTACCAACCCAGTTACGCAAATCAGTAGCAATCTTCTTGGCTTCATCACCTGTTGGGCGACCGCCTTTGAGGACCACGAATGCACAAATTGCCTCTCCAGTAAGCTCATCTGGGCGACCAACCACTGCAGCCTCGGCAACCAATGGATTAGCAACTAAAGTAGATTCGATTTCCATGGTACCCATGCGGTGACCAGAAACGTTCAAGACGTCATCGATACGGCCGGTAATAGTGAAATAAGTCGTATCCTTATTACGAATCGCACCGTCACCTGCAAGGTACAAAGTACCGCCCAACTCTTCAGGGAAATAGGATTTCACAAAACGATCTGGGTCATTCCAAATAGTACGAATCATCGAAGGCCATGGACGCTTGACAACCAAAATACCACCTTGGCCATTTGGCACATCAACACCAGCCTCGTCAACGATCGCTGCCATGATGCCAGGTAATGGCATTGTGCAAGAACCTGGAATCATTGGAGTTGCTCCAGGCAATGGCGAAATCATATGACCACCAGTTTCAGTCTGCCAGAAAGTATCAACGATTGGGCAACGGGAACCACCGACGTTCTCGTAGTACCACATCCAAGCTTCTGGATTAATTGGCTCGCCAACAGAACCTAAGAGTCGCAATGAAGATAAATCATAGCTCTTTGGATGCACTGCTTGATCATTGCTCGATGCTTTAATCAAAGAACGAATTGCCGTTGGTGCTGTATAGAAAATACTTGCCTTGTGTTTTTGAATCATGTCCCAGAAGCGACCAGCATTAGGGAAGGTAGGAACACCCTCAAACACGATTTCAGTTGCGCCGACAGCCAATGGGCCATAAGTAATATAGGAGTGACCTGTGACCCAGCCAATATCAGCAGTGCACCAAAATATATCGTTAGGCTTAATATCAAAGGTCCACTTCATTGTGAGAATGGCCCACAATAAATAACCACCAGTAGAGTGCTGAACGCCCTTTGGTTTTCCAGTAGAGCCGGAGGTATACAGAATAAATAATGGGTGCTCAGCGCTTACCCACTCTGGCTCACAGGTAGTAGCTTCATTTGCCACTACATCATGCATCCAAGAGTCTAGCCCAGCAGTCATTGGAATATTGCCGCCAGTACGCTTGTAAACGATGACGTTCTTTACCTTCTCACAATCACCTAATGCAATTGCTTCATCAACAATTACTTTTAATGGCAAGGCCTTACCACCGCGCAATTGCTCATCAGCAGTAATGACTGCAACTGCACCAACGTCAACGATACGTTCTTGCAATGACTTTGCAGAGAAACCGCCAAATACAACAGAGTGAATGGCTCCAATACGAGCACAAGCTTGCATTGCAACAATGCCTTCAATCGACATTGACATATAAATAATGACGCGATCACCAGACTTAATGCCCATTTTTCGCAACGCATTTGCCATTTTGCAAACACGGTCGAGCATATCTTGGTAAGTCACATTGGTAACTGCGCCATCGTCCGCTTCAAAAATAATGGCGGTCTTGTTTCCGAGACCTTTTTCAATATTGAGATCCAAGCAGTTATAAGAAGCATTGGTTGTGCCATCTTCAAACCACTTATAAAAAGGCGCCTTTGACTCATCTAGGACTTTAGTGAAAGGTTTTTTCCAGAAAATATTCTCTTTGGCAAGGCGACCCCAAAAGCCGTCATAATCCTTTGCAGCCTCTGCACAAAGTTTGTTATACGCATCCATCCCAGGAATGGCAGCCCCTTTAACAAAGTCAGCTGGTGGGTTAAATACGCGATTTTCTTGCATCAATTGTTCCATGCTTCACAGCCCTTCTATTGAATAATGTGTCATCTTTTTCGGCGAAAAAACAGCAGAATTCTAGGAACGTATTCCCAGAAGCTAACAAGATAAGTGAAAACACGTAGGAAGTGCTCTATGGCAAACCCTTAAAATAGGACCTACCTTACTCAATTAAGCGCCCAACCATGACCCAAATCAAACAAAACGACCTCATTCAAAGTGTTGCTGACGCATTTCAGTTCATTTCTTACTACCACCCAAAAGACTTCATTTCCGCCATGGGCAAGGCTTATGAGCTAGAACAGGGTGCAGCGGCCAAGGATGCAATCGCGCAGATTTTGACCAATAGCCGGATGTGCGCCGAGGGCCACCGCCCCCTTTGCCAAGATACGGGCATTGCCGTAGTTTTTCTCAAAATTGGCATGAATGTGCAATGGGCTGATGCCACGATGAGCGTTTCCGACATGGTCAATGAGGGCGTCAGACGCGCTTATATGAACCCAGATAACCCATTACGAGCCTCCGTTTTGACTGACCCAGCTGGTAAGCGCAAAAATTCGGGTGATAACACCCCGGCTGTGATCCATTATGAAATCGTCCCTGGAAATGATGTTGAGGTGATTTGCGCCGCAAAAGGGGGTGGCTCTGAAAATAAAGCCAAGATGGTCATGCTCAATCCATCCGACTCGATCGTCGACTGGGTTCTCAAGACTGTGCCAACCATGGGCGCAGGTTGGTGCCCTCCTGGCATTTTAGGAATTGGTATTGGTGGCACTCCAGAAAAAGCGATGTTGATGGCTAAAGAGTCTTTGATGGGTCCTGTTGATATTCAAGAGCTTATTGCCCGTGGTCCTAAAAATCGTGCCGAAGAACTGCGTTTAGAAATCTTCGAGAAAGTAAATCAGCTCGGTATTGGCGCTCAAGGTTTAGGTGGCTTGGCAACCGTCCTAGATGTCAAGATCATGGACTACCCAACTCATGCAGCATCCCTGCCCGTGGCTATGATTCCAAACTGTGCGGCCACTCGCCACGTTCATTTTCATCTTCACGGTGATGGACCAGCAAAACTGGATATCCCCTCACTATCAGATTGGCCAGACGTCACCTGGACACCGGATACCAAAAAATCGAAGCGCGTCAATTTAGATACCCTAACCGCACAAGAGGTGGCCGGCTGGCAAGAAGGTGAAACACTCTTGCTGAACGGCAAAATTTTGACTGGTAGAGATGCGGCCCATAAACGCATTCAAGACATGCTAGCCAAAGGCGAGGAATTGCCAGTGAGCTTTAAAAACCGTGTGATCTACTACGTAGGTCCTGTTGACCCGGTTGGCAATGAAGCGGTTGGCCCTGCTGGCCCAACTACCTCTACCCGTATGGATAAGTTTACTGAGATGATGCTGGCTAAAACGGGTTTGATTTCCATGATTGGTAAAGCCGAACGGGGCCCTACTGCTATCGAAGCCATTAAAAAACACAAATCTGCTTACCTGATGGCAGTGGGTGGCGCCGCTTATTTAGTGTCCAAGGCAATCCAAACAGCTAAAGTTGTAGGCTTTGCTGACTTAGGCATGGAAGCCATTTATGAGTTTGATGTCAAAGATATGCCAGTCACTGTTGCAGTGAGCTCGGACGGCACTTCGATGCATGACATTGGCCCTAAAGAATGGCAAATGAAGATTGGCAAGATTCCAGTCACTATTGCCTAAATCATTTACGACATCATTCTTGTTTAGCGACTTTCTACTTGGCACTCATTGGGGTTTTTGATTCTGGCGTTGGAGGCTTATCCATTTTGGATGAGGCTCTGCGCCAGCTCCCCAAGCATGACTACATTTACTTAGCAGATTCTCTGAATGCACCTTATGGAGAAAAATCGAGTGAATGGATTGAATCTCGCAGCATGGAGCTATGTCAGTATTTAGCATCTCAAGGTTGTGATGCAATCGTCGTTGCGTGCAATACCGCCACTGCCCAAGCAATTGCCCGTATTCGTGCAGAGCTGAGTGACATTCCCATTATTGGCGTGGAGCCCGGCATTAAACCTGCCGCACTCCAGTCATCCAAGGGTGTCGTAGGTGTTCTGGCAACAGAGGCAACACTCAAGAGCGATAAATTCAATGCCCTACTCGACACGCTGCCTAATAGCTGTCGTTTTATTAAGCAAGCAGGTGCAGGTCTGGTACCACTGATTGAGTCTGGTCAAGCCAATAGTGCACAAACGCTTGAGCTCCTTGCCAAACATTTGGAGCCCATCCAAGATGCGGGCGCTGACACTCTCGTCCTGGGATGTACTCACTACCCCTTCTTAAGAAAATCTATTCGTAAATTACTTGGTGACTCTATTACGCTCATTGATACCAGTGATGCAGTTGTGCGCCAACTCAGGCGTAAATTAGAATCTCTTTGTGAAGAGCCTCATCATCAAGAGCATGGCAGTATTCAGTTTGTTAGCAGCAAAGATGGGCTAGCACTATTGAAGATGTCTCAAGAACTGATGCAATCTGATCTCAGCATGCATCGTATTGATTGGCAGTTGGAGCACGCATTTAAATGAGCTCTCTTTTCTCCCGCATCAATCGCGCTCTTCCTTTTAGTAAATCTGAACGCATCATTTTGGCGATTGTGATCGCTCTGCATCTTCTATTTTTAATTGGCTTTCAAAGTAGTATGAAACCAGATCACGATAACAATTTAGATGAGACGCGTGTGATGGCTAATTTAGTCAGTCCAGAGGCCGCTAAAACACCTCAAGCGACGCCCCCAGCGCCACCACCGCCTAAGCCAAAACCAGAACAAAAGAAGAAAACTGTCGACGAAAAATCTACTCAAACACCAACACCAGCCCCACCCCAACAGCAGACAACCAGCCCGACCCCTCCTTCGCAAGCGAAGACCGAAACCCAAACACCCAATGCCTCTGTTGCTCCCGCCAGCAATACAGGAGCAAGCGGGACACCGATTCAGACTGATATTGGTAAACTGATCGTGGTTTATCAACCTGATGCAGATGCTTACTACCCCTCATTCTCCAAGCGCTCCGGAGAACAGGGTGAAGTGGTGGTAAAGCTCATTATTGATGAAAGTGGCAGTGTCGAAGAGGTCGCTTTATTACGTTCTAGCTCCTTTCCGCGCTTAGATCGAGCAGCAACTGAAATTGGCAAGCGTTACCGTTTTAAGCCGTACCTAGTGAATGGTGTACCCACCAGAATTTCTACCAACCTTTTAATTAAATTCAATTTAAAGAATAATTAATCAATATGAACACTCCATTTGGCTTAGCGAATTTATGGCTTGAAGGCGATGCGGTTACGCGCTTTGTCGCACTTGCATTACTTGCTTGTTCCGTCGTGACCTGGGTAATCCTACTTTCTCGCGTTTGGGATTTAAGAAGACTCCGAAAATTCACATCTGAACTTGATCAATTTTGGCGTGCGACTTCATATGAGCAAGGACTCAGTGCATTTTCCAACCATGCTAGTAATCCGTTTTACCAAATTGCTAAAGCAGCAAGCACCGCATCTACTCATCATCAGAGTCAGTCAAGCAACCACCGTGAGCTTTTACAAACATTAAATTATTCTGAATGGATGGCTCGTAGCCTTAAAAATAGTATTGATAGCGTTGCTGCAGGACTACAAAAAGGCTTAACCTTCCTCGGCTCAACTGGTGCCACAACACCCTTTATTGGTTTGTTCGGAACTGTTTGGGGCATCTATCATGCCCTCATTGCGATTAGTAGCTCTGGTAGCGCCCAAATTGACCAAGTCGCTGGTCCAATTGGTGAAGCCCTCATCATGACTGCGCTTGGATTGGCCGTCGCCATCCCTGCAGTTCTTGGCTTTAATGCGCTTAATCGCGCTAATAAATTATTCGTAGCTGATCTCAATCGTTTCGGTAATGACCTCTTGGCTTACTTTGTTACTGGTGCACGCATGAAGTCTGGAGAATAACCATGTCGTTCAATTTACAAAGTAATCAGGATGAAGATGCCATCATGGCTGAAATCAACATGACACCGATGGTGGATGTCATGTTGGTGCTCCTCATTATCTTTATCATTACACTCCCCGTAATACAGCAAGCTGTAAAAGTGGAGCTACCAAAAGCCAATAGTATTCGCAACGAAGTTAAGCCAGAGTCAGTTCAACTCACCATTGATGCCAGTGGCAAAATTTTCTGGAATAGCACAGCGATTGATTTGCAGACTTTCAATGGCTATGCAGAAAAAGCTGCTCAAAAAGAACCGCAACCAGAAATTAATTTACGAGCCGATAAGTCAGTCAAATATGAGTATGTCGCCCAAGTATTAGCTGCATCTCGTCGTGCAGGTCTCACCAAATTAGGGTTTGTTACTGAGCCCGATTAATTTACGCTCACTGGGGCTTTAGAGGTTCTAGTGACGTACATTTTTCTTCGTAACTCTTAGTGCCATCACCTAAAGTGGCAGATAAAATACCACCGCTAACTGTTTCAACTTTTCTGAGCCGCCCAGTAAGGCGATTGATATTGATCACGGTAACTACGGATCCAGCCCCATAAGCAATTCCATCGAAACTCTCCGGGGGAAACTGCGCTTCCATGGATATCAACACAGCAGCATCTGTCATCACTACATTCTTAATCCATTGCCTGCCATACCCATCCGAACGATCTAAATCACGCTCATCAATATAGACTTTTGCTTTGAGAGATTTTGAGGCAGGAATAATCTTCAGTTCATACTTTTCGGTATAAGTCTTTTCAGCGCGCTCACAACTAAAAGAGAGAGCATTATTAGCTAGTGCTTGAGCAGCTAAAAGATATAAAAAAATAAAGAGGGAAGATTTCATCAAAACTGGATAGATGAAGTAAAAAACAATCGATTGGTGCCCGAGGCCGGAATCGAACCGGCACGACTTTTTTGAGTCGGCAGATTTTAAATCTG
>JBFZCO010000147.1:0-6552 GCA_041307885.1 Burkholderiales bacterium
GAAGAAGGATTCGAACCTTCGCATGCTGGAATCAAAATCCAGTGCCTTAACCAGCTTGGCGATTCCCCTACAGGTCAATCTGAAGAAACCAAATTGTAAGCGGGATTTTTATTTAGCCCCCTAACAATTCGACCAATCCATCCTTTTGGAAGCGTTTGCAAAAGATTTCCAAGTTTCGCGTTGTCTCTCTTAGGATCTAAGAGGCCAAATACGCTACTTCCAGAACCAGACATACGCGGTGCCGAATTTGGCGCTACCTCGGATATCCAATCTAAAGCTTGCTTCACTTCAGGACATTTTTGCACCGCTACGACCTGACAATCATTCGATTGAAAAGATCTTGGTGATGCAATAAAGCCATCTATTGTAATCGGAGCGTGATCTCGGGTCAATTGAGGGTCTTGAAAGATCTTCCCGGTTTCAATGCCTTGATTTGGAAAGACCACCAGAAAATCTTGAGGCTCAAGAGAAATTGCTCGCATTTTTTCCCCAATACCCTCAACAAAGGCATTTTGGCCAAACAGGAAAAAGGGTACATCTGCCCCAAGTGTGAGGCCTATTTCACAGAGGGTCTGGGTATCAAGCTGAAGATCCCATAGCTGGTTTAGGCCAATCAGGGTTGAAGCTGCATCTGAAGATCCACCCCCAAGCCCAGCACCCATCGGAATCTCTTTTTTCAGGCTGATTTCGACGCCGCACTCGACCTTGCGATACTTTTTTAATAATTGAGCTGCTCTCACCACCAAATCATGTTCAGGGGGTATGCCTGGTATTGGGTTAATGCGACGTACTTCATTTTCAGCAATGAGATTTAAGGTAACCGTGTCACACCAATCAATGAGTTGAAACACCGATTGCAGCAAGTGGTAGCCGTCTGCGCGACGTCCGATGATATGAAGGAAGAGGTTGAGCTTTGCTGGGCAAGGAAGCTCTAAACGGCGACCATCAACCTTGAATTTAGTCATTCGGCTTATCAAAAACTAATCGAATATCAATGGAGCCAATATTCGAGGTGCGATTCATTGTCAGTTTTTCTAACTGCGAAGTTGCCCCCCAGTCATAACTTAAGGTCCAGCCATCTTGCGTAATTTTGCTCACTTGACCTGCAGCGTTTCGTTCAACACTTGCATTACTTCCTGGCCTGGTTTGTCCTCGCAACCAATCTGATAGTCCGCGTGCGGGCAATGGCAGTCCAAGGGCATTTTGAATGAGGGTATCCGCATCAATCGCAGTGGTGAGTTGACCATCTTGCTCCAAAATAGCCTCACCAGGTTTGATGGTGATTTTGGCGACAGATCCACCCATCGGATTGCGGATTTCTAAAACATCGGTCAACGCATCTTGTGTCAAGGTAAAGCCACCTGAGCCACCTTGATTTCTGCCCTCTGTTAAGCCAGTCACTTTTACTGCAAAACGACCATCCCATGAGCCTTTTGCGGGAACTTCAGCCAAAGACCAATCAGGCTTTAAGCGCTTTAAGGTTTCTTTCAATGTGGGGTTGTTGGCGTCAAGTTGTTGTCCTTTGCGCCATATATCTTCAGCTTCTGCAGGCCGATTCATGACCCATAAAACCTCACCAATATGGGCAGCAATATCGGCCTCAGGCTTCATGTTGAATGCTTGTTGGAGCTGTTCTAGGGCCAAATCATTTTTGCCCATCCTAAAATTCACCCAACCCAAACTATCTAAGATAAATCCATCTCTTGGGGATAGTTGATGTGCTTTACTAATAAGCTTAAATGCCTCGGGTAATCGTATGTTGCGGTCTGCCAGTGAATAACCCAAGGCATTAAGACTGTTCACATCATCTGGATTTTTACGCAGTATTTCGCGCAAAGTTTTTTCCATCACATCCATGTAGCCCATCTTTTCAGCTGACATGGCATAGGTGTACAGAATGCTAGGGTTAGTGGGCGCTGGTTTCATGGATGAGACGATGGCGTAAAAAGCTCTTAAGGCATCTGATTCATCTTTGGCTTTAGCAAGTAGAGACTGAATCTGCTGTAGCGTCTGCTCTCTTTGAGGCGGAGTTTGTTGATTGAGTAAGGAGATGGCAGGCTTTACTGCATCTGACCAGCGCTGATTCAAAATCAGGAGGGTAATGAGCACTTCTTTGGGCTTAGTTTGTTTGGGTTCAGCTAGATTGTCCCAAGTCTGAGCAGCTTGTAATGCTAAATCAGGTGCTCCTGCTGTAATCGCAATTTCCATAGCTCTTTGAGCTAGCCGAGGATCTTCTAGCTGGCGAGCAAGTTCTAAGTAGGTGTTGTAAGCAATGCCTGCCTCCCCACGTTGCAGGGCTATTTCAGAAGCTAAGACTTCAAAAACGGCTTCCCCGCTCTCTAAACTATTCGTTTGCGCTCGCACTGGGTTAAAGAGAGAGCTCAAGCTAAAGCCCAAGATGAGCAAAAGACTCGAGAAAGCGGGCTTAGAAAAAAAACTGGTCATGAGCACATTCTAATCTGCGAATCTACAATTCATTTATGCCAGAACTCCCAGAAGTCGAAGTTACCCGTTTGGGGATAGAACCCCATATAAATGGGCGAGCTATTAGCGCGGTCAAGATTATTGATGGCCGGTTGCGGTGGCCTGTCCCCAAAAATCTAGTGAAAGCACTCCCAGGCCAGAAAGTATTGGGGGTTAAGCGGCGCGGGAAGTACTTATTGCTGGAATTGAATACGGGCTATCTCCTAGTGCATTTGGGTATGACAGGAACCTTGCGTGTACTTCCTAGCAATGAGGTTCTGAAGACGCATGATCGCGTCACAATTGAATTTGGTCAGTTGAGCTTACGTTTGCATGATCCCCGTAAGTTTGGAGCTGTCCTCTGGCATCCCAAATTACTGGGGCCGATTGAACAAAATGTATTGCTACAAAAGCTCGGTGTAGAGCCTTTTGCTTCTGAATTTGCAGGAGAGCTAGGTACAGACATCTTGTATCAACATTCCCGCAAACGCACTGTCGCTGTAAAGCAATTTTTGTTAGCTGGACAAGCGGTTGTAGGGGTTGGCAATATATATTGCTCCGAAAGTCTTTTTGAGGCTGGTATACATCCTGCAAAACCAGCGGGCAAATTAACCCGCCCTCAGTGTATGCGACTAGCAAATGCCGTGAGATCAATTCTGCAGAAAGCAATTGAGGCAGGCGGTAGTTCTCTAAAAGATTTTGTGAACAGCGAAGGTGATCCTGGCCATTTCATGATGCAAACCAAAGTCTATGATCGCAAGGATCAGCCATGCAAGATTTGTAAGACTCCTATTAGGCAGATCGTGCAAGGTCAGCGGTCCACCTATTTTTGCCCGCAATGTCAGAAGCGTTAATTAAGCATTTCCCCCAAAAACTCATTGCTTGGCATGGCGTAGATGGGCGCCAAGGTTTGCCTTGGCAGAGTGTGCGTGATCCCTATGCAGTATGGGTTTCTGAAATCATGTTGCAGCAGACGCAAGTGGCAACAGTCCTAGAGCGTTACCCCCGTTTTATGAAGCGCTTCCCAACAGTCCAAAAATTAGCAGCTGCACCACTAGATGATGTTTTGGCCGAATGGGCTGGCCTAGGCTACTACTCACGGGCACGCAATCTCCATGCTTGTGCTATTGAGGTAGTAAAACAATTTTCAGGGAAGTTTCCAAGTGATCCCATATTGTTAGAACAATTAAAGGGAATTGGTAGATCAACTGCAGGCGCAATTGCTGCATTTGCATTTCATCAACGAGCCCCGATTCTAGATGCCAACGTAAAAAGAATATTGGCGAGACTGTTTGGTATAGAGGGTGCTATCCAAGAAAAAGCGGTAAACGATCAACTGTGGCTTCTAGCGCAAGATTTGCTGCCTAAAGATCCAGAAGATATGCCGGTTTATACACAAGCCTTGATGGATTTTGGTGCAACCTGGTGCACCTCTCGCAAGCCGGTATGTCTTTCTAGGGAGAAAAAATGCCCTTTTGAAAAACAATGCCAAGCCAGTCTTAGCAACCAGGTATTACAGATTCCCCGCAAAACAGTAAAGACGAAGTCGCCTGAATTTGATTGCGACATGCTGCTATTACGACATGGCAATTTAGTTCTATTACAAAGACGTCCTGAAAAAGCAATTTGGGGTGGCTTATGGTCTTTGCCAGAATCTTCTTGGCGTTCTATAAAAGCGGTAAAGACAAAATCATCAGGAGGCTGCGAAGTAGGTTCCGCTAAGCTCACCACGCAATCATTATTTGAGTTGGTATTGCCGGAAGAAAATCTGACTTCTCGGTTGAAATCTTGCCAGTCTATTCAAAAGGGTGAGCAGATTAAGCATGTCTTCACTCATAGAAGATTGTGGATGCAGATTTGGAATGTAGCAATCAGTGAAGCCGTGCAATTTTCTAGCGATCGACTCAAATGGATTTCACTGCGACAACTGGGTCAATACGGTTTACCTCAGCCGATTAAAGTCCTATTGCAGGCAGAGAATCTAATTCGCGATGACGAGCCAGGAATTTAATTTGCAACGCAGCTAGATCTTTTTGCGCTTGAAAATGTTCGATGAGTCGGGTTACAAGATATACGGAGCGATGTTGACCACCAGTACAACCAATTGCAACCGTGAGATAACTTCTTCCGTCTGCGATATAGTGCGGCAGCCATTTTTCAATGAACTGGACAATATCTTTTTCCATACTGACCACCTCTGGAATTTGTTCTAGAAATTCTCTTACTGGCTGATCTTTGCCAGATAAAGGGCGCAGAGTCTTGTCATAGTGTGGGTTAGGTAGGCAGCGCACATCAAAAACAAGATCTGCTTCGCTTGGCAAACCTTTTTTAAATCCAAAAGATTCAAATACGACAGTTAAACCAAGAGGCTTATCTTTTAATAAATCTTGCATCCAATAACGTAAGGCATGTGCTGGAAGACTGCTAGTGTCTATGGAGTGCGCTTGTGCTCGCAAAGGTTCAAGTAAGTTGCGCTCTTTTTCAATTGCCTCAATGAGAGTCGCCTCTTTAGTCGCATTCGTTTTGCCTGAAAGGGGGTGTCGTCTACGGGTTTCTGAAAAACGCTGGATTAGCGTGTTTGTATTCGCATTTAAAAAAATAATTCGGACTTGATGATGACGTTTTAAGTTCTCTAAAATGAGGGGTAGCTGAGCAATAGTTTGACCACGGCGTGCATCAATAGCAACTGCAACGCGTTCACAGTTCTCGCCCTCAAGAGTTTGAATCAGATTCTCTAATAGAGCAACTGGAAGATTATCTACACAGTCATAACCTGCATCTTCAAATGCTCTCAGCGCTACGGATTTACCTGAACCTGAGATACCAGTAATCAGATTAATTTGCATAATTTAGATGAGCCGGCCTTGAGACTTAACGGCATCAGCTTCAGCATTCATCTGTAAGCGCTGGCGCTCAATAAATTCTTTAAGGGTATCAATCCCCCTGAGTTGCAAAATAGTATTTCGAACTGCTGCCTCAACGAGTACTGCCAAGTTACGACCAGCTGCCACCTGAATTTTTACCGTACGTATAGGAATGCCTAAAACATCAATATGTTGGGCTTCTAAAGGAAGGCGTTCAAATTCACCATCATTACGACGAACCAGTTGGACAATGAGGCGAAGCTTGAGTTTGCGCCGCACAGCAGTCTCACCAAAGATTGTGCGGATATCTAAGAGTCCTAAGCCGCGAACTTCTAACAGGTTACGCAAAATTACCGGGCAACGACCCTCAATATAGTCTGGACCAAGGCGGGCAAAATCGACCGCATCATCCGCCACTAGTCCATGACCACGCGAGATTAATTCAAGACCCAATTCACTTTTACCAAGTCCAGACTCTCCGGTGATCAAAACGCCAAGCCCCAAAATGTCCATGAATACGCCATGCATGGTGATTTGAGGAGCCCCAATTTTAGTCAGGTAAGTGCGAAGATGATCAATGACCTCAGCTGCTGAAATAGGGGTAGTAAATAATGGTGTTGAGGATCTTTGGCAAAAGAGCTGGAGGTCGGGATCGGCCGCTTTACCATCTGCCACAATCACACAGGGTGGCGTTTTAGAAATCAGGCTTGAGATTTGATCTTGTCGCTGTTTAGGTTCAAGTTCGGCGTGATAGTCAACTTCTTGAATACCAAAAATCTGAATTCGGCTTGGGTGTATTAGATTTAAGTGGCCCACCAAATCCGAGCTAGCTGCAGCTGCTTTAACTGCCTCGGGAGGGAAGGTGCGATCCGCTCCTTCTAAACCACCTATCCAGGAAAGCTTTAACTCTGACACATTGTCATCAAAAATTTGTTGTGCAGTAACTCTGTCAAGGAGTAGGGGCTGAGTCATTACTGTATGCCCCAATTCTGTAGGAGATGACATACCTGTTCAGGATTGTTTTCCAGAGTGAGTGATTTACGAGCTTCTGGATCTGACAACAATTGTGCAATGGAGGACAGAATTTCAAGATGCTGCTGAGTAGCTTTTTCTGGAACAAGTAAAAAAATCAAAATAGAAACTGCTTCGCCATCAGGCGCAGCAAAGTCAATGGGCTTTCTCAGTTTGATAAATGCTGCAATAGGTTGCTTTAGCCCTTTAACGC
>JBFZCO010000148.1:0-18863 GCA_041307885.1 Burkholderiales bacterium
GTTCAATCTTGCCGACGTTCACATAACGCACACCAGGTTGAGCTATAGCAGTATTGGGCCCTTCGCGTAGGCGATCTTTAACCCAGACACCAGTTTTAAATTGGGAGTTAAATGATGAGCCTAATGCTTTCATGCGGATACTTTCAGACATATTTTCTGAATAAGGCCCAAGCCATTCACTCATAACTAATGTCAGCACCATTAAGGGTAGGGAAATTTTTGCTAGCATGGCTAGCCCCTTGCGTACATCTAAGCCTGCAATACGCAAAATCGTAAATTCAGACTGACTGGCCATCATTGCAAAAACATAGATACTGCCAATAAGGGCGGCGATAGGAATAATCTCAGAAATACGACTAGGCGCTTTCAGTAAGACATGTAGTAATGCAAGCGGCAGTGTGTACTGCCCCCTTACCGAGCCTAATTCACTTAAGATATCAAAGAATAGAAATAGCGCGACTAAGGCAAATAAAATAAAGCCAAAAGTAATGTAAATCTGCTTAGCTAGATATCGTTCATAAATATAAGGAAAGAGTAGTTTCATGAGCTCCCCTTTTGGGTGGAAGGCAGTTGACGACGCCACCACTTCAATGAAGGGTTGATTCGATTACGGATTAATACATAGGCAATACCTATCGCTAATACATGGATAGGCCAGATCCCGACGAGCACATCAATCTTGCCTTGAGAGACAAAATTTTGCGTCAAGTTCAGTAAATTACTGTAAATGAGATAAGTTAATACTGCATAAATCATTGCAGTGTAGTTACCTAATCTTGGGTTTACATAGGCTAGGGGAATGGCAATGAGAACTAAGCCTAAGGCCATTAGAGGCAATCCAATCCTCCACAATAATTCTCCAAGACTTGAATAAACTGCATTTGGGTCTTTATTATTGAGTAGTTCGGTAACGGTTTTTTCCCGATCCCTTGGGGCGGGGTCAAGAACGGTTTTGCTTTGAATTATCGTGTTGTATTCATCAAATTCCAAAATTCGAAAATTCGGTTGCGTTGGTATGCCCTCATACCGCCTACCATTATTTAAAACAATCGATTTTTCTCCTCCAGGACCATTTTGAATAAATCCAGTGGAGGCAACAGCAACACTCAACTTTCCATTTTTATATTCAGCGGCAAAAATGTTTTTTACTTCGTTTAAATCCGTATCTAATTGCTCAATAAAGAAAACACGCTCAGCCTTGGCTGATTCTTTAAATTGCCCCTCTGCCACCATCGACACATCACTACGTTGCTGAAAGCGCTGACTAATAATGGTGGATTCGCGATTAGCCCATGGCCATACAAATAGGGCTAACAGGGCAATAATCACAATCAGTGGTACTGCAAAAGTAAGAATGGGGCGGATCAGGCTGGCGATACTCAGGCCACTGGCAAACCAAACAATCATCTCTGAATCTTTGTACCAGCGCACTAGCACCATTAAGATCGCAACAAAAAGTGAGACCGTCAGAATCACGGCCATGTAACCTAAGGTAGCAAGGGCTATTAAAACAAGCGCATCTTCTGGATTTACTGCTCCATTTGCGGCAAACCCTAAAATTCGAATCACTAGTGAGGTAATCATGATGGTCACCAAAACTAAAAAGACTCCCCCAGTCGTAAAGCTGAGTTCTCGGCGAAGGGCTTGATGAAAAATCATGTATTGATAATAGGATTGGCTTTTTTTGGTTTAGCAGGATGAAAATTCCTATCTCGGAGGATAATGGATAAATATCAATTTTTCTCCTTGAATTTAACTAAAAATACCCCAAGAGATCATGACCATGCAATTTAGTACCAAGATTTTCCCCCAGGCGGACATTAACAACCCCAAAACACTGAAAACTGGTTTAGCTACTCTGCTAACACAAGCCTCTGATTGTTTGGTGTTGGCTTACACGAAAAGTGATGTAGATGCATTAGTCGGCACAAAAGGTAAGGCGGGATTGCTGACTGAGCTAGATCGACTGCTTGGCGGTTCAGTAACCCATGCAAATGTAGTGGGTGATTTAGATAAAAAGCAGGCTGCAGTTTGTATGTTGCGCGCTGAAAAATCTTGGCTCAGCGCTGGCATTAAATCTAAGCGTGTGCTCTTGGTTTCTTTGGGTGATGTCAGCTCATCTGACGCTCGAAGTTTAAATGCTTTTTCTAAGATTGCACGCGCGGCTTTAAAGCATTTAAGTGGCGGCTCAATACAAAATGCCTTATGGTTTATTCCCAGTTTTGCTCTGGGGCATCGTGCTGATTTTATTGCAGAGGAAGTGCGTTTAACAATTCAATATGCGGGTGATCAAGCCTATCGTTTTGGTGTGCGTCAACCTGCTATGAGATTTCGTGTAAAAGATCAAGCTGATACATTTAACCATTTGATATTTGCTGGCAATAACGCTTGTGCGAAGGAATTAAAAGCAGCAGTAGCAGAGGGGATTGCAATGGTTGAGGGTATGAACCTCGCCAAGGATTTAGGTAATCTTCCTCCTAATATTTGTACACCGACCTATTTAGGTAAAGCTGCTCAGGGATTAAGTAAAAAGACTGCACTAAAGGTTGAGGTTTTAGGACGTAAGCAGATAGAGGCATTGGGCATGGGTTCATTTTTATCAGTTGCCCAAGGGTCTAGTACTCCCCCGCAGTTTATTGTCATGCGTCACCAAGGTGGCAAGGCAGGGGAGGCACCAATTGTCTTAGTTGGTAAGGGCATCACTTTTGATACCGGTGGAATCTCTTTAAAGCCTGGTGAGGCAATGGATGAGATGAAGTACGACATGTGTGGTGCTGCATCCGTCATTGGTGCGATGTATGCCACAGCGCTCATGAAATTGAAAAAAAATGTGATTGGCGTTGTACCTACCTGTGAAAACATGCCCTCTGGTCAAGCGACCCGTCCGGGCGATATTGTTAAAAGTATGTCTGGCCAAACTATTGAAATTCTGAACACGGATGCAGAAGGTCGTTTAATCCTATGTGATGCTCTGACGTACGTTGAGCGTTTTAAGCCAAAGGCTGTGATTGACGTTGCTACCCTTACGGGCGCTTGCATTATTGCTTTAGGTCATGTGCACAGCGGATTGTTTTCTGAGGACGAGGGCTTAGTTAGTGCGCTGACTAAAGCCGGACATGCCTCCCTAGATACGGTGTGGCGATTGCCTTTAGATGCCGCTTATCATGAGCAATTAAAATCCAATTTTGCTGATGTTGCCAATATTGGTGGCCGTCCTGCCGGTAGCGTAACTGCCGCCTGCTTCCTTTCGCGATTTACAGAGAAATACAAGTGGGCCCATTTAGATATTGCTGGAACTGCCTGGAAGAGTGGGGCAGCAAAAGGTGCAACAGGTCGCCCAGTACCTTTATTGTTAAATTATTTACTTGAGCAGAAGTAGGGTTAGATAAAGACATATGGCCCGGATTGATTTTCATAGTAATGTGAATGATAAGTTGGAATATGCCTGCCGTTTAACTCGTAAGATTTGGAGCGGCACACCATCTGGGAATCCCGTGCGTCGCATTGTGATGGTAGGCGAGAAGTCAGATCTTCGAAAGTTAGATGAGCTGCTTTGGACTTTTAGTGCACTTGATTTTTTACCTCATGCATTCGTTGATGATGATGCAGCCTCAGAATCCCCGATAGTATTGAGTGAAGATTTTGCTTCGCCCTCACTATTAGCATTGCCACATGCTGATGTATTGATTCATTTGGGTATGCGTATGCCTTCAGATGTTGCGGCATTGACAGCTCGCTTCCCTAGGATTGTGGAAGTAGTGACTGTTAATGAGAGCGAGCGCTTGGCTGGTCGCGAGCGTTACAAAGCTTATCGAGACTTGGGGCATGAGCTCTTTAATTTTGATCAGTCTAAAGCGGGTTAAGACCTTCCTTATTTATGTTAATTCATCCGCAGTTTGATCCTGAAGTACTTCGAATTGGTTCATTTGCCATTCATTGGTATGGCTTGATGTATCTCTTGGCCTTTGGCCAATTTTTATTGTTAGGCCGGCTACGCATACGTGCGCCGCGCTACCAAGCTTTGGGTTGGACCTATAAAGATTTGGAAGACCTGCTGTTTCTCGGTGTACTGGGAGTGGTTTTGGGTGGACGCCTAGGCTACACCTTGTTTTATATGCCCGGCTACTACCTCTCTAACCCGCTGAGCATTCTCAAAATTTGGGAAGGGGGAATGTCCTTTCATGGTGGACTTTTAGGGGTCTTGCTTGCGCTATTTTGGTTTGCTCATCGACGTAAGGTATCTTTTTTTGTTGTGAGTGATTTAGTTGCTCCCTTAGTGCCTTTTGGTTTGGCATTTGGCCGCTTGGGTAATTTTATTAATGGAGAGTTATGGGGTCGACCAACTGATTTACCTTGGGCCATGATATTTCCGATGGTGGACTCTATTCCACGGCACCCCTCTCAGCTCTATCAATTATTTGGTGAAGGGCTGTGTTTGGGTATTGTGCTGTGGGTCTATTCTGGTAAGCCACGAAAAGTAGGACAAGTCTCAGGACTTTTTTTATTAGGTTATGGAATCTGTCGATTCTTGGCAGAATTTGCTCGAGAGCCAGATGCCTTTTTGGGTTTACTGGGCCTCGGACTCACTATGGGACAGTGGCTCTCTATCCCAATGATTATTTTTGGCATTTATCTGCTGTTTATTTTCAAATCCCGCTCCAAGTAATTTCTTGGAATACTCGAGAGAGTCTCATGTTGAATGAAGAAGTGACTCTGCGAAAGTTAGAAATTCTCTGCTCCTTCATAAGAACAGGTAATCTAGCCAAGACTGGTGAAGAGTTGGAGCTGAGCTCCGTTAGCATTCATAAGGCGCTTCACTCTTTGCAAAGTGGGGTAGGGTGCCCCTTATTTGTAAAAGAGGGGCGTCACTTAAAGCCACTTCCAGCAGCGTTGTACTTAGCTGAGATGAGTGTTGAATTGCTAGAGGACATAGAACGCACGCTCAAGAAGACAAGATCTAAAGCGGGTATCGAGAGTGGTCAATTACGCTTGGGCTCAATGTACTCACTCACTGCCAATGTGATTCCCCGCATTATTATGGGAACCAAAATTCGCCGTCCTGATTTAGATATTGACTTGCACTTAGGGTCAAATCAGGAGCTGATGAAAAAGTTGTTCGAGGGAAGTATTGATGCTGCAGTGATTGCAATGCCTTCAGATAAGTTGCCGGAAAGCATTCAAGTAGTCCATTTGTTTGATGATCAATTGTTCTTTGCATCATCTAAGCGCGATAAGCCTACACAGGATGAAATTGATTTAGTGGAGCATCAGGATGAAAAATTTCTAACCTTACAAGACGGGTTTGCGACTACTACTGGTTTTTATGATGCATTTAAGTTGGCTGGAATTTCACCAAATGTGGTGATGAAAGTCGGTGACATATTTAGCTTAATGAATATGGTGTCGGGGGATTTAGGTAAAGCGCTATTGCCTGGACGTGTAAAGGCGCTGATGGGTGATGCGATTGTGTTTACGCCTTTATTACCAAAATATCGACTTACTCAACACATTGCCTTAATGTATCTTCAGGCTAATGAATTAAACCCCAATATATTGGCGATAGCAGCGGAAGCCCGTATGCTGCATTGCAAAAATCTTTAGTTGTTTGTTCATTCCCAATATAATAATTAACTTAAAGTTAATGAAAACCACTTTTCATTAATTGATTTTGTGTCATTGGGGCTATACATTGATTCGAATCGCATCTCAATAACTGGCCTTACTAGGAACAATACATGCTTGAAAAGCTCACCAAGGCCCGTAATTTATCCAAGGCCAATAATGCAATCAAACGATTGATATCCGAGCGAGGTGAATCTAACGCGCTCAGCATGGCTGATGACGTAGTTATTAATTATCGTAAATTGAGTAAAGATCAGCACGTTTCTTTTTTCACCTTCATATTTGAAAAACTAAACCCTCAGGCAGATGCCGTTCTTAAAGCAGCGCAAAATTTTTTCGCAGATTCCAGTGCGCGCAATTACATTAAGTTACAAAAAGTTTCAGAATCCCCCCGCCAAGAATTTTTTCGTCGCTTAAATCGCGCAAGTCAAGGTACTGCTGCAGTAGTCCAAATGCGACGTGATTTGCTGCAAATATTAGATAAAAAACCCGAGTTGGCAGCAGTTGATTTTGATATGAGGCATTTGCTTTCCTCATGGTTCAACCCAGGTTTTCTAAAAATGCACCGGGTTGATTGGAAATCACCTGCTGAAGTACTTGAGAAGTTAATTCAGCATGAGGCAGTACATGCAATTGATGGCTGGGATGACTTGCGCCGTCGCCTTCAGCCCGATCGCCGTTGCTTTGCCTTTTTTCATCCCCAGCTTCCAAGCGAGCCTTTAATTTTTGTTGAAGTTGCACTTCTGCCAGATATTCCTACCGTAATCGCTCCATTGGTAGATAAAAAAGCAGAAACTGTTGAGCAAATTTCTCAATATAAGGTTGCAGTTTTTTATTCAATTAGTAACTGTGAGCCCGGACTTCGTGGTGTCTCAATGGGGAACTTTTTAATTAAGCGTGTTGCAGAGCAGTTGCATGCCGAGTTTCCTGGGATCAAAACATTTGTGACGCTCTCACCAATTCCTGGATTTATGGATTGGGTGTCTGGCGGCGCGCATCTTGGTGAAGGCGTTCCTGCTGAGCGGCTAAAACCGAATTTAAAAGCAGCTCGTGATGCAGCTCTAGTAGCTCTGAATTTACAAAGTCAGACTTGGGTTGAGCGAATTGCTAGCGGCTGGCATCCAGACATTGCATCTGAAAAAGAAAAGGAAGCTTTGCTACGTTTGGCGAGTATTTATTTAGGACTTGCTTCAACTGGTCGAGACGGCAATCCAGTGGCTAAATTTCATCTGGGGAACGGTGCTAAATTGCATCTCATTAACTGGGCGGGGGATTTATCTCGAAAAGGTTTGCGTCAGTCCGCTGGTTTAATGGTCAATTATTTATATGACTTAGGTAGTGTTGAAGATAATCACGAGCGTTTCGCTAATGGTGAAATCGTTTATTCCAGGGCTGTTGGCAAACTGATGGCGCCTTAGTGTTTTCCCTTGGTATGACTTTTGCAGTAACCCAGAAGTACCCTTAGAATAGTTGAGCATTTATAAAAACGAAGTTAATTATTAGATGAACTGATTAAAGGAGACAAAGATGTTTAATCAAAAAAGTAAGCTGTCTGTTTTCTCATTGAGCACGTTAAAGAAGGCCTTATTCCTGGTTTGCGCTGCTCCATTAGCAGTAGCAGCACAAGAGTGGCCAAATAAGCCAGTCACATTCTTAAATCCATTCCCAGCTGGTGGTGGAACTGATGCATTTGCCAGACCTTTGGCTGCGCAGTTAACAGAGCAGCTCGGCAAACAATTTGTAATTGATAACCGTGGTGGTGCAGGTGGAACTGTTGGCGCATCTTTGGCTGCAAAAGCAGCACCCGATGGCTATACCTGGTTTATTGGTGCGACACATCACACCATTGCTCCATCCATGTATAAAAACCTTGATTACGATATTGAGAAAAGTTTTATCCCCGTAGCAATGTTGGCAAACGTGCCGCAAGTGTTGGTGGTTAATCCGCAACGCGTAAGTGCACGTAATGCTAAAGAGTTTCTTGAGCTGATGAAGAAGAACCCTGGCAAGTACAACTTTGCAAGTGCCGGTAGCGGAACTGTTCACCACCTTGCAGGTGAGCTCTACAAGATTCAAACAGGTACCTTCATTACTCACATTCCATACCGTGGCGCAGGTCCTGCTATGAATGACTTACTGGCAGGTCAAGTTGACTTAGAGTTTGATGGTCTTGCTACATCAGCTCCACAAATTAACGCAGGTAAATTGGTAGCTATTGCTGTTGCCTCTAACAAGCGTTCAACAGCTATTCCAAACGTACCAACTTTTCAGGAGGCAGGTTTGCCTGACTTTGTGGTATCAACTTGGTATTCCATGTTCGCTCCAGCAGGCACTCCAAAACCGATTGTTGACAAGATGATTGTTGAAGTTCAAAAAGCGCTCAATAGTCCAAAGCTCAAAGCTATTTGGGAAAAGAATGGCTCAGATACACCTAATCTCTACGGAGAGGCTTTTGGCAAGCAGGTGAATGCAGACGTTACACGTTGGTCCGCTGTTGTTAAGAAATCTGGCGCTCAGTTAGATTAATTTGGAATTGTTGTTTTGATTGATTGGTTTTGAGGCTCTAATGAATTTATATTCGCTCTTGGAAAAAGGTTTTCCAAAAGACAAGCAAGCTTGCGCAGTAGAAACACATGATGGTCTTTATTACTCCTGGAGTGATTTGGAGTGTGCAACTGCTAAGCTAGCGAACTTTCTGAAGAGCCTCAAACTGCCTGCGGGTTCCCGCATCGCAGTGCAAGTAGAAAAATCTCCCGAAGCACTATTTTTATATTTGGCTACGATCAGAGCTGGCTATGTCTATTTGCCTCTTAATACCGCATATCAAGCAGCCGAGATCCAATATTTCCTGGAAAATGCGGAGCCTGCAGTTGTTGTTTGCAGTAGTAAAAACTTCTCCTGGGTATCAAAAGTAGCCTTTAAGGCCGGCACTAAACATGTCTTTACTCTGGATGAAGATCGCACTGGCACCTTGCTTGAGCGAGCTGCGGGTCAGAGTGATCGCTTTAAGACTGTGGCCGTCAAAGATGACGACTTAGCTGCTATTTTGTATACCTCTGGCACCACAGGAAGAAGTAAAGGTGCGATGTTGACTCATCGTAACTTGGGAAGTAATGCGCAAGTTTTACAAAAGTTCTGGGGATGGAAAAAAGGCGATGTTCTATTGCATGCCCTCCCCATCTTCCATGTGCACGGTTTATTTGTTGCCGCTCATGGTGCCCTTATCAACGGTAGCAAGATGATTTGGTTGCCACGCTTAGATACAGCGCAATTAATTCATCATATGCCTAGATCTACCGTCATGATGGGCGTACCGACTTTTTATGTGAGATTGTTAGCGGATCAACAATTTACTAAACATGTTGCGCGCAATATGCGACTTTTTGTTTCAGGTTCTGCTCCCTTATTAACGGAAACCTTTAATACATTTAAGGAAGTGATTGGCCAACCAATTCTTGAACGTTATGGCATGAGTGAGACGGTGATGCTAGTCTCCAATCCATACCAAGGTAATCGAGTCGGGGGGTCTGTTGGTTTACCACTTCCCGGTGTGAAGGTTCGTGTCGTTGATGAAAAAAATAAACTCTGCGGTGTAAATGAGATTGGCAGTATTCAAGTGAAGGGCCCTAATATATTTAAGGGTTACTGGCGAATGCCAGAGAAAACTGCTGAGGAGTTTACGAAAGATGGCTGGTTCAAAACTGGCGATGTCGGTCGCTGGGGCGGTGCCGCAAATGGTGGCGTAGCACCTAAAGATTACTTATGTATCGTTGGTCGTAGCAAGGACTTAATCATTTCTGGTGGATACAACGTTTATCCCAAAGAGATTGAGAGTTTTATTGATGATATGGATGGCGTTGATGAGAGTGCAGTCATTGGTATTCCGCATCCTGATTTTGGCGAAGCAGTGATGGCAGTTGTGGTGCCTAAGGCTGGTTTTAAGTTAGATCCTCAGGTGATGATTGCTAGCCTTAAATCCCAAATCGCCAACTTCAAGATTCCCAAGCGTTTAGAAATAGTGAGTGATTTGCCGCGCAACGCAATGGGTAAAGTGCAGAAGAATATTTTGCGTCAGCAATACACCAATTAAAAGCGTAATTCAAAAATACCTAGTAGCCAAATGCGATACGGCTTTCATTGAACATGAAGGCTGCCAACATAAATAGCATGACTCCAAAGATGCGCTTGAGTTGGGCGATGTTCAGCTTTCTAGCCATTTTGGCGCCCAAAGGAGCGGTGAAAATACTGACCGCAACAATACACAGCACTGCTGGCAAGTAAACGAACCCTAATGATCCAGCGGGAAGATTGGGGTTGCCCCAACTTCCATACATGTATCCAATTGTGGCGGCAGCCGCAATTGGGAAGCCCAAACCTGAAGAGCTGGCCATGGCAGTGTGCGGTTTTACATTGCACCAAAGCATAAAAGGTACAGTGATAAACGCACCACCAGCACCAAGCAGGCTGGCAATGACCCCAGTTAGAGCGCCGAAAGAGAACAGCCCTAAGGTACCAGGAAGCTCTCTTCCAGCCGCCGGCTTTTTATTGATGATCATTTGAATGGAGGTGTAGACGATAAAAATCGCAAAGAAAAGAGAGAGCCATGAAGTATTAATGGCTTCAAAAATTTCGCTTCCACCAATGAGACTTCCAATCACTAAGCCTGGACTTAAGGATGCAACCAGCTTCCAGTCAATTGAGCCATGTTTGTGATGTGCCCAGATCGCAGATGTAGTCGTAAATAAGATAGTGGCCATGCCAGTTGCAATTGCCATATGCACAATAATTTCTTGACTGAATCCCAAGTGATTAAAGACGATGATCATGAATGGAACTAGGATCATGCCTCCGCCAATACCAAGGAGTCCAGCTAAGAACCCAGCAATGCCACCGCAGAGCATGAGCATCGCGATATCAATTATTGACATGAATTCCCCGCCTTAGCCGCTAGGCCGTCATCCTGAACCCTAAGGTTCAAGGTGGAACGGCTACTTTGCTTCGGGTGCATTAAGAGCCTCAGGGAGTGAACAGCTCGAGGCTGCCACTGTGAGGAATCGAAACGCTCACGCCCACAAGGTAAAGATCGTTCCGGATGCTTGCGCATCGGTTCAAGGAACTATTGGCCTTGGCGAACCAGGCAGGGAAAGGCTTTGCATCAAAATATCCACTTGATCTTCCAATGAACGAATTTCATGATGAAGTCGAGTGATCTCTTCTGAGCTCATATTCGATTGATTGTTTTGCACTGGCGTTTCATCCGTTGCTCTTTGCAATGTAATGAGATCACCGGCTATTTTGAGTGCAGCCATCATGCTGGCACGTTCAATACTACGGTTGCCACCGTTGATAGCTAACTGAATTTGTTCATCAACTAAAGTGCATGCAGCACGAAGTAATGGCTCATGCTCAGTGCTGGTAGCTAGAGTTATTTTTTGCCCGGCGAGGGTTACTTCAATGCGTTGTTGGCTCATTGTCATCCTCTGGGTTGGCTGGAGCGGCTGCTTCACCAAGTAAATTCATTTGACGGCCATCACTTTGCTCTGGAAGCCGACTCAATATGTGTTGAATACGTTTTTGTGCATCCTCAATTTTTGCCTCAAGTTGAGTGCGCTCCTGATGTAGGGATTTAACAGCATCAGTAATTGCTTGAATTTTTATACTCAACCTTTGGATCGATGCGCTTAGCGTATCCATATCGGCTAAATTGCTATGGTCATGAGGAATTTGCTCGTTCATACGGCCATTGTAGCTCTAGGGAATTGCTTTGTGCAGTGGTCTATTTAACTGGGGAAGGGTAAGCCCCAAGCAAATCAAAGTAATAGGTTTGCTCACCATACTCTTTTGGGGAAATATACGTTTTCTTTCCGAGACTTTGCCATTGAATTGGATGGCGAAAATTAGGGCCATCATAGACAAAGGTGTGGAATTCACCATTCTCACCACAGGCATCAACTTCCATGGGAAGCTTGGCAATGAATTCTTGATTAAATTCCACCCCAACAAAAGACTCATCTAAAAAGCGCCCATCTACACATACGACTCTTGCTTTAAATCCAGCCTCAAAAAATTCATGGACGATAGATAGGCGATTTTCATTCCACAAGGGGAGGGCAGCGATCAAGCCGGCTTTGGAGCAAACTGACTCTTCCCACTCTCGGTGCTTTATTAAATCGATGTCGCCAAATATAGCCTCTCTAATGCCTTGGCTATGTAGTCGCTTTAACTGCTCAATAAATTGCTTTTCATAATCTTGCCAAGTTGCACAAATAAAGGTGTTTTGCATCCCCAGTGACCTACCTTGCTCACAGATTAACTCCTTTGCTACACCATGAGAGCGAGTTTTCTGCCCTGTTTCATCCATAGCCGTTAAAAGATGGGTAACGTTTGCCCCACTCTTTTGGGCTCGCCATAGCGCTAAGCAGGAATCTTTACCGCCACTCCAGGAGGCCATGGATTGCATGGTCATGAATTCCTACCTTCATCAAAATAAGCATTAAACCCCCTGATTTGGGGATAAAATAAGCAAAACCCCATTTCTGGAGAGCATTTATGTTGAGTTTATCCAAAAGACAAAGCATCTTTTTAATCTTTGTACTGTCCGCAATCATGTGGCTCACACGTGGTCACCACATGGCATCTATCGCTCAACTACCAGATGCTTCTTGGGCTATTTTCTTTATTGTTGGCTTTTATTTCTCAAGCTTTGCAGTTATTGCCTTGTTTTTAGCGCAAGCATTCTTCATTGACTATCTCGTCTTGAGTCAAATGGGGATTGGTGAATCTTGCTTTACTCTTGCATATTCCTTTTTGCTCCCCGCCTATCTCTCCTTGTGGTTTGCTGGTAGATGGTTCTCTAGGCGTTATGCATTGAACGTCACTGCATTTAAAAATTTTGCTTTCGCAGCTATTTCTGGAATTATTGTTTGCGAGTTAATTTCCAGTGGTAGCTACTACTTCATCAATGTTCCTGGTACAGCCTCTATTGGCGAATTCATGGGCAGAATTACCCTTTATCTCCCTCATGCTCTAGCTATTACGATGAGCTATTTGATCGTTGCATTAGTTGCGCATCTGGTGGTGATCGCAGCGGCTCAAAAGATTGCTACTCCTAGTAAGATCAAGCATTAAATCAAAGTGGGGGTTACCCACTTTGATGTTTGACTAAAAAATTCACGCTCTTGATCGAGCGCTGACTTATAATCACCACGTTGATGGTGCTCTGGTGTCGATTTGACATTGGAGTTAAACGGGAAGCACTACCCAAACGTGCGCTGTCCCCGCAACGGTAAGAGAACGCCTCGTTTTTATTGGCAAAGAATTTGAATAAGCCACTGTGCAATGCATCGCATGGGAAGGCCAAATTCCGAAGTTCTCCAGCCCGGATACCGGCCTCAACAGGTGAAATTGCAACGTGGGTCTTTGCGCGCCGGTAGCTCCCTTTGTTTTTTTAAAGGGTGCGCCTTCTCGCACATCTCATTTAGTTTATTTCGTAGATTCTAGTCAACAGGGAATTTGGCTGGGTAATCCGCATTGAGGTACATCAAATGAAGCAAGAATTTCTTGAGCATCTTTTATCAAGCCGAAGTAAGAATATCGCTTTTAACGTTTTAATAGCCTCACTAGGCATTGGCTTAAATCACTCCATAGCAGTTGCACAAAGTGCGCCTTCCACAGTTTCTGTGGCAAGTCTTAATAATCAAGTTGACCCCATTATTGTCACTGCAACAAGAACACCAACTCGTGCAAATGACGTGCTCGCCGATTATGTCTATATTGGGCCTGAAGAAATTGCTGCAGCCGCTCAGTCAACTATTACCGAGTTACTACAAAGACAACGTGGCGTAGAGATTTCAAATAATGGCGGTGGAGTACAGAGTGTATTTTTACGTGGTGCGAACTCTGCTCAGACCTTGGTATTAATTGATGGTGTGAGAACAACTTCGATGCTCAACGGGGGAGCCGCTTGGGCAGCTATACCAGTACCCATCATTGATCATATTGAAATTATATTTGGACCACAGAGTAGCTTGTATGGTTCAGATGCAATTGGTGGTGTGATTAATATTTTTACCAAAAAAGGTGTTGGCCCTACTAAGGTAAGTGCATCTACTGGATACGGATCTTATGGAACCAGTATATCTGACGCCAGCATTTATGGCTCGACTGGTGGGGATAAAAACACGAGTTACTCGGTGAGCGCAACAACTGAGAATACTGCGGGTTTTAATACCATCGCTTCAAACAATACTGCGCAAAATTATTACAACAATTCCAGCACGATTGGTTACACCAAAACGGGTGGAGCAGCTCGCGTTAGTCAAGAGTGGTCAAAGGGTCAAGAATTAGGAGCCCAAGTATTTGCTAGTCGAAATAATAATCAGTATCCCGTTTATAGCCTTGCAAAATCTGTTGGAAATCAAATTAATGATGTGACTACTTTCGCTCTTTATTCAAAAAATCAGATTACGTCCAATTGGAATAGCAATCTGCAATTTGCGCAGTCATACGATTCAGGTCAGGCTATTTATCCTGGAAATAATCCCATCTCCACAACCAAGCAAAATATTTACACTTGGCAAAATGATATTAATGTCGGATCAGATTTATTGCAGATTGTAGGCGAACGAAGAACGGCTACGATGAATGCAACCGGTTCTGCCACTCTCAATTTGGGTCAGGATACTAACTCTGTTGCTGCAGCCTATCAATTGAAGAGAGGGTCAAATTTGGCTAACCTGAGTATCCGTAATGACAGCATTACGGGTTATGGTCCCCAAACAACGGGTGGTATATCTTATGGCTACTTTTTTACCAAAGAGTGGCGCGCTAATGTGAACTATGGGACTGGCTTTAAGGCCCCATCATTTTATGAGCTCTACTATCCCGGTTATGGCGTCACTACGCTGATGCCTGAAAAGAGTAAGAACACGGAAGCAGGCCTTCATTATGAGGGTGCGGTATATGACGTACATTTGGTGGCTTACAGCAACTCGATTACCAATTTAATTCAGTACACCAACTTCGGTTGTCCAGCTGGCTATTCATTTGGGTGCGCTAGCAATGTTGCATCGGCAAAAATTACCGGCCTGTCTTTGGGAACCGTTGCGAGGCTTGGTGATTTCAATCTGAAGGCCTCTTTTGATCAGCAAAATCCAGTGGATCAAAATACAGGTTATGTCCTCGCAAAGCGCGCTAAGCAATTTGGTAATTTGGGTGCGGAATATCGGGCTAAACGACTTACGGCTGGAATCGAAGGTACTTTTCAGGCCAGTCGTAATGACTATGGGAACTCGAATACGATGAGTGGTTATGGGATTTTCAATACCTACGCGAGTTATGAGTTTTCAAAGGATTGGAGTTTGTTTGGTCGCTGGAACAATATGACTAATAAAAATTATCAATTAAGTTATGGCTACGTCACCCCTGGTTCGAATGTCTTTGTTGGCGTTCGTTATGCGATGAAATAAAAATGTACAACTTGAGCCACCTTTGGGTGGCTTGCCATTGAGAGCGTTATGTCGAATTTTGAGGAGTTACACAGTATTGCCTGTGATGAGGGGAGGGATACCTATATCGACCCCACCACAGGCTATCAAGTATTGACAGCATCAGCTTTAAAGAAGCAAGGCAAGTGCTGCGGTAATTCCTGTCGCCACTGCCCCTACGGACACATTAATGTCAGAAGCTCTAAGAAACTCGAGCAGAAAATAGCCTCACCTGTGCTGATGAATTGGGCTCCGCAGGAGGGTGGTGTGGATGTTTTATTTTGGTCTGGTGGAAAAGATAGTTTTTTGACCTTAATGCATTTGCTTGAAGAGAAAAGCAATGTGGTGTTGCTCACGAGCTTTGGCGCTCTTACTAATCGCGTCTCCATCCAAGATATTCACATTAAGAATATTGCAATGCAGGCAGACTTTTTTAAAGTGCCGTTGTGTTTAGTACCACTCTTCCCAAATACGGATTACAAGGTGAGTATTGAGCAGGCCCTGCAAATGATTCGCGATCAAACGGGGGCTAACATTTGTCGACTGGTATTTGGTGATTTACATTTACGTGATATTCGTCAATGGCGAATTGATACCTGGAGCGATTATGAGGTGTATACCCCTCTATTTGATGTGCCTTATGAGCTTTTATTAAACAAACTTTGGAGGCTTCAAGGCGAGTATCGTTTATCAATCACACTGTCAACTGAAGTAGACACCCCAGATGGCATCCTGCCAGTTACTAGCCCATACTCTGCTGAGTTAGTGAACCGCTTGACCTTGGGCGGCCTTGATCCTATGCTGGAAAAGGGTGAGGGGCATACCCTTGTTTTCCCTGAAGCTTACACACAGTATCTCGGCTAAAGCGTTGGTTGCTGCTCTATGTGAGAAAATCCTGCGACGCAACAAAATTGAGGCTTTTTTAATTTAAGTTGGACCTTGCAGATCCACTTCTACCAGATTAAAGAGCCTACAATGAAGGCTATAGGATTAAGGATTCATGACATCACTAGATAAGCACCCCGAAAAAAACCTGATTCGTTTGCAGCTTAGCCAAAATTCAGTACTTAAAAGTTTAGACGCTGCAGCAATGGCTGAGTTAGAGCGTCATTTAGAGATCTCAGACTTAAAAAAATCAGAGATCTTGCTCCATCAGGGTGATCATCAAATGGAGCAGTATTTTGTTCTCGACGGAATTTTGAAGCGGATTGTGTCCAGCGCTGATGCAAAAGAAATGATTTTACGCTTTGCAATCGAGAAGGATATTGAGACGAGTTATGCAGCTTGGCGCCTAAAGACAGCAGCCCCATACAGTATTGCCTGTGTCACCAAAGCTCGAGTAGCCCGTATGCCCCTTAAAAAGTGGGCTGAATTTCTAGATGCGCACAAGCCCCTAAAAGAGAGCTTTGAGTTTGAGGTGATGCGTCTCATGAGTGAAATCATGGCCCATACAATTACCTTGCATATGCTCGATGCGCCAGGCCGGGTTGAGCGCTTTTTGCGTAAATACGAGGATTTATTCGAGTTGCTGCCAAAAAAAGAGCTCGCAGCCTATCTAAACTTATCTCCAGAGACCCTCAGCCGCCTAAAAACAAAGCACAAAGAGCTATTTGTTTAAGTAAGCAGGCTTTCTTTCTAGATTTTAGGGGAAATTGACCGAAGTCAATGATGATCCCCACCCTCAAGCCTAATATTCATTTCAGCCTCAAAGGGGATCTTTGTGATCACCCGTGGCACTACTAATAACTTAATTGGAGACAGTTAGCGAAAGCTAAATTGCACTGAACAGCAGTATGTTCGGGCAGTGTAATTAACTAGAAAATTTCTATGACAACAGACAATCAAAATACGCAATTAACTGATGGCTTTCATCTCGTCATTGATGCTTTAAAAGCAAATGATCTAGACACCATTTTTGGTTTAGTTGGTATTCCAATTACCGACTTATGCCGCTTGGCTCAAGCTGAAGGCATACGCTTTATTGGCTTCCGACATGAGCAGCATGCTGGTAATGCAGCGGCAATTGCTGGTTACATGACACAAAAGCCGGGTATCTGTATGACTGTGTCAGCCCCAGGCTTTTTAAATGGTTTAACTGCACTTGCAAACGCTACTGTGAATTGTTTCCCAATGATTTTGATTTCTGGCTCAAGCGAGCGTGAAATCGTTGATTTGCAACAGGGTGACTATGAAGAGATGGATCAGCTCAATGCAGCTAAACCATATTGCAAGGCCGCTTATCGTATTAATCACATTGAAGATATTGGTATTGGTTTTGCTCGCGCGATTCGTGCCGCGGTTTCAGGTCGTCCAGGCGGTGTATATTTAGATTTACCAGCTCAATTGCTCGCTCAAACGATGCCAGTTGAAGAAGCTAAGAAGTCAATCTTCAAAGTAATTGATCCAGTGCCCCGCCAAATCCCTGCTGCCGATGCAGTTGAGCGTGCATTGAATGTATTAAAAGGTGCTAAGCGTCCGCTTATTCTCTTGGGTAAAGGCGCTGCTTATGCGCAGGCTGATAAAGAAATCCGCGATTTGATTGAAAAATCTGGTATTCCTTACTTGCCAATGTCCATGGCAAAGGGCTTACTGCCGGATAACCACCCACAGTCCGCTTCCGCAGCACGTTCATTTGTATTGGCTGAAGCTGATGCAGTAATGTTAGTCGGCGCACGATTGAACTGGTTACTTGCACATGGTAAGGGTAAGACATGGGGCAAAGATCCTAAGAAATTTATTCAGATTGATATTCAAGCAAACGAAGTTGATAGCAACGTACAAATCGATGCGCCACTCATCGGTGATATCGGCTCAGTAGTTGGCGAGCTCTTAAAGGGTATTGCATCCGTTCCAAAACCATCTGCGGATTGGATCAATGCGATCAATGAGAAAAAAGATAAAAACATGGCGAAGATGGCAGAGACTCTTGCCAAAGAAGTTTCACCAATGAACTTCCATGGTGCATTGCGTGCTATTCGTGATGTGATTAAGAAGAACCCAGATGTGAACTTGGTGAATGAGGGCGCGAATACGCTGGACTATTGCCGCGCTATTGTTGATATGTACAAGCCACGTAAACGTTTTGACTCTGGCACATGGGGCATTATGGGTATTGGTATGGGTTATGCCATTGGTGCTGCTGTTACCAGCGGACTGCCAACTGTTGCAGTAGAGGGTGATAGTGCCTTTGGTTTTAGCGGCATGGAATTAGAAACTATCTGCCGTTATAACTTGCCGATTACTACAGTGGTCTTTAACAACAACGGTGTATATCGCGGTACTGACGTTAATCCAACGGGTGGTGCGGACGTTGCTCCAACCGTGTTTGTTAAGGATGCGCGTTACGACAAGATGATTGAGGCATTTGGTGGTATTGGCTACTACGTCACTACCCCAGCAGAATTGGAGGCTGCATTAACTAAGGCGATTGCTGAAGGTAAGCCAGCCTTGATCAATGCAGTAATCGATGAAACAGCCGGCACAGAAAGTGGGCGTTTAACAAGCTTGAACCCGTCGACTGCTGCAGGTAAGCATTAATACGCGATTTATAAAATATATTTAGCAATAACAAAGTAACACTTTAAGGAGAAGCAAATATGACTAAACCATTAGACGGCATTCGTATTATCGATTTCACACACGTGCAAGCAGGTCCTGCATGTACTCAATTGTTAGGTTTTTATGGCGCTGATGTGATCAAAGTAGAGCGTCCAGGTTCGGGTGACGTAACCCGTAGCCAGTTGCGTGATATTCCTG
>JBFZCO010000149.1:0-13898 GCA_041307885.1 Burkholderiales bacterium
CGACTAGAGCGCTTGGCACTTTGTCGACCCGTCTCCAAATTCTGAGCAAATCGATCTTCAGACTCATCAGAAGCATGATCAAGATCTCTAGTATCTCCATCCTGCCCTCGCCCGCCCTTAATTACCAAACGCTCGCCATAAGGGGGGTTTAACAACATCACACCATTTTTGGCATGCTCTGGCGGTTTACTTGCTAATGCATCAATCTGGCGAGTGACCGGCAAACCAGGTAATTGAGCACGCTGCCAATTACTCTTAAACATAGCCACTAATCGCTCGTTAATGTCACTGCCAACAATTCCCAAAGACTGGGCATCCGGAAATTGCTTACGCTTTTCTAAAATTTCTCCTAATGCAGATTCTTTCAAGCTAGCCCACCGTTTTTGCTCTTGAGCCTCATTAAAAGGCTTTAGTCTCTGAAAACCAAAACCATGCGCCGAAGTAACAAGGGGGCGATAGGCTAAACGAGTGGGTTTTGCATCATCACCATACATTCCTGCTCGTATTGCTCCCGGGGGTATAGCCAATGCTATCTGCGCTGCCTCTATCAAAAATGTCCCGCTTCCACACATAGGATCAAACAAAGTTTGCGAAGGCTGCCATCCTGTGAAAGATAAAATTCCAGCAGCAAGATTTTCTTTCAGTGGTGCATCACCCTTCTCATCTCTCCAGCCCCGCTTGAAGAGCGCCTCTCCAGAAGTATCCAAATAGATTGTGATGTGTGTAGCGGTTAAATGAGCCTGAACACGCACATCTGGAAAAGCGGTATCAATACTTGGTCGATCGCCAGTAACATCGCGCAATCTATCGACTATGGCATCCTTGATTTTCAGTGTTGCAAAATTTAAGCTCTTTAGCGGTGACCTATGCGCAGTCACATCCACTCGTAGGGTTTGCTTAGAAGAAAACCACTCCTCCCAAGCAAGCCCACTGGCTAATTTATATAAGTCTTCTTCTTGCCGATAGGGCGCCTCAGCCATTTGCAAAAGCACCCTACTAGCGATACGCGAATGCAGGTTAATAGCCATTGCCGCCGATAATGGCGCTGCAAGCCCCACGCCACCAGTAGGACTTGTCGGTGTGGGATCCATGACCCATGTTCCCAAAGCTTTGGCATCGGGACGCTGTGCGATGCTTGCCAACTCCTGCGCCAAAGGTAACTCTAGTCCGCCGGGGCAAACAACAAAAAATCTCATGGGACTAACAATCTATAAAAGGTTAAATGGGCTAAAGGAGGCTTAGGGTTTAATGACAACCAAAGCCGTCACAATCAGAAGCAAAATAACGGGAGCTTCATTAAACCAGCGATACCAAACACCTGAATGGGTATTGGTATTCTTTCGGAACTTCTTGAGCATGCTCCAGCATGCGTGGTGATAGCCAATAATCAACAGCACAAATAGAAGTTTGGCATGCATCCAAATATCTCCTTTGCCAATCTTAAAATGTAGCCAGAGCGTCAACCCCAACAAAACAGCTGGTATGGCCAAGATCGTCATAAAACGAAACAGGCGATTGGCCATTCCCAAAAGGCGCTCATAGACCTCGGGGGTTTTTTCATCTGCCAAGTTCACAAAAATACGCGGCAAATAAAACAGTCCCGCAAACCATGATGTGATTAAGACAATATGAAGCGTTTTAGTCCAAAGATATGCATTGCCCATGAGTAATCAATTCCCTATCAGTAATGGAGTGTATTAAGTACGAATCTCGCCATGACCCATGACGATGTATTTCAGTGAAGTCAAGCCATCAAGTCCAACTGGGCCTCGCGCATGCAATTTGTCATTCGAGATACCAATCTCCGCACCAAGACCATATTCAAAACCATCAGCAAATCGCGTGCTGGCATTGACCATGACGCTTGCACTATCTACCTCGCGTAAGAAACGATTTGCCTGTATGACATTTTTTGTAATGATGGCGTCAGTATGCTTGCTTCCATATTTTTCAATATGATGCATTGCCTCATCTATATCTGCTACTGTCTTAATCGACAGAATCGGAGCTAGATATTCTGTTTGCCAATCTTCTTCCGTGGCATCCACCAATTTATTGAAGCCAGCTGACTCCAGAGTTTTACGAGTGAGTAGGTCAACACGTAACTCAACACCCTTATCTTGATAAATCTTACAAAGTGCAGGTAATACTTGAGAGGCAATAGATTGATTTACTAACAAGGTCTCCATTGCATTGCAAGGAGCATAGCGTTGTGTCTTGGCGTTATCGCACACTTTGACTGCCATCGCCACATCAGCATCTGCATCAATGTAGGTATGACAAATACCATCGAGATGTTTAATCATAGGGACACGGGCTTCGGCCATTAAGCGGGCAATCAAACTTTTACCCCCACGCGGCACAATAACATCGATATATTCAGTCATCGTGATCATTTCACCAACAGCACTTCGGTCAGTAGTACCCACTACTTGAACAGCATCCATCGGTAAGTTAGCCGCATCCAAACCTTCCTGAATAATCTGCGCCAACAAGGTATTGGAATCAATCGCCTCGGAACCGCCGCGCAAAATCACAGCATTACCGGACTTTAAACATAATGCAGCCGCGTCAATAGTGACATTAGGACGGGATTCATAAATGATGCCAATGACCCCCAAAGGCACGCGCATCTGAGCAATTTCAATTCCAGATGATTGCTTTTGCAAAGGGGTAATTTTGCCAATCGGATCTTCTAAAGAAACAATTTGCTCTAGACCAAGCGCCATGGATTCAATAGTCTTAGGTGTCATTGTGAGGCGATCAATAAAGGCAGCATCTTGACCATTTTGCTGCGCACGCGCCACATCGAGTTGGTTAACCCTCTGAATTTCATCAGCCTTCTGGCGGATTAATTGAGCGATATGTGTCAATGCTTGGTTTTTCTGCTCACTACTAGCCCTTGCCATTGCACGAGAAGCTTCACGAGCTCGCTGACCAATTTCTTGCATCATCTGCTTAATGAACTTATTTGTATCACTCATCTTTTCATTCGCTATTCAATATTCATCAATTTCATATTGCGACTAGCGCAATAAATTCCCTACTAAACGTAACCCGTCCCAAGGATCTGCTGGTAAATCTGCAGCATGTAAACCTTTGGCTTGGCGATCTAAGCCCGCCGCAACCTGTATAGCTCTTCGCAATTTCAATGGTTGCACCCGCTTTAAAGCCATCGGGTATAGCCGCTCTTTGTTGCCCCAAATGCGATTGGCACGCATTAACTGAGCAATGGGTTCGCCCAAGTCATTTGCCGCCTTCAGTTTCGATAGTATCCGAAGCTCTTCAGTTACGCTCCACAAAATCAAAACCAAAGGCTCACCTTCGCCTTTTAAGCCATCTAGCATCCGGTTCAGACGCGCTAGATCCCCAGCCAACATGGCCTCTGTTAATTCAAATACGTTATACCGTGCAACCTTCAAAATGGCATTGCGGATTTGGTCTTCAGTAAGTACTCCGCTTGGATGCAATAAACCCAATTTCTGAATTTCTTGATGGGCTGCAATCAAATTACCCTCAACCTGCTCTGCTATAAAACTCAGGGCACGCTGCCCCTCAGGACCAGCTTGCACTTCCTGCCCCTGCTTTTTCAAACGTCCCGCAATCCACTGCGGTAGTTGTGCTCGTTCCAAGGCATCTAATTGAATTGCCATACCAGCTTCATCTAAGGCACTAAACCAGGCCGATGATTTCGTCTTACCATCTAACTTGGGCAAAATAATACAAATGAGAGTATCTGGACCATCAATCCCCGCTACCTGTGATTGAATTTGAGTGGCAAATTGTTTGAGGGCTTCAGCACCATCACGCCCTGGCTTACCAGTCGGAATGCGCAGCTCTAAAAAACGCTTATCACCAAATAAGGACATTGTTTGACCTGCATTCAGTAACTCACTCCAATCAAAGCCACGCTCTTGGAGAAGGACATCGCGCTCGGTATAACCCATCTTTTTGGCAATGGCACGCAATTGATCCATCGCCTCCATCATCAACAGTGGTTCATCCCCACTAAAAATGTACAGTGGCTTTAAGGAGTCAGCTGAATGTACCGACTTCAGGTGAGTCTGATACGCATCGACCTTAATCATGCGATAGGATCATCATTTTTTAGAAACCTTTTGCTTTTGGTGCTCTAGCAGAAGCAGAGATACGGCGCAAAATTTGCACTGCAAGATCGCGGCGCATCAAACCTAGGAAAGTTTGCATCTGAGCATCTGAAGCCAGTACTGTGGACACAGAAAAGTCCATATCGCGTGTTATAAATATTTCTGATTCAGGAACAATCTCAGCACCAGCCTTGTCAAAGACCCTAAATCCAACACGAATATTCAAGCGATAAGCTGAAATCTGACCGCTTGAGTTATATGCCAAGATTTCACGGCCAGTAATATCATTCGTAATTTCTAAAATCAGATCGGCATCAATCGGATTAATCGCCACTTTCGTAGCAGTACCAGTCAGGATAGCAGTTTGTAAATCCGCACGTAATGGTGGTGAAGGATTTCCAGTAATCGCAATTGCCTTAAATGGAAGATCTACCATTCCACGCAATCGGTAACCACATGCCATCAAACCACTAACTGGGGCAATGGCTAGTAAACCCAACATGCTTCGGCGAAGGTCATTTACGCTCATGTGATTGACTCTTTTCAAAATACTTCTTTAACGATTTAAGCAACAATATTAATTAAGCGACCCGGCACTACAATCACCTTTTTAGGGGCATTCCCATTTAATGCTCTGATTGCAGGTTCACTTTGTAGCGCTAAAGCCTCCATTTGCTCTTTAGAAGCATCAGCAGGAACACGAATCTCACCGCGTAATTTGCCATTGATTTGTAACATGACAGTCAACTCTGTCTGCACTAGAGCAGTCTCGTCAACAACAGGCCAAGGGGCATCTAAAAGTAATCCGAAAACCTGCTCATACCCCATCTCTTTCCAAAGGGCATGGGTTAGATGCGGAACTACCGGATAGAGTACTCGCAATAAAATACTCAGAGACTCTCGCAACACTGCCGGACGTACGGCAGAATTTGCATCTAATTTGATTGGCTCCAATACATTGAGCATCTTCATAGCGGCTGAAACAACCGTGTTGTATTGACGACGCTGATAATCAAAATTAGCTTGCTTGAGAATAGAATGCACTTCAAGACGCAAGGCTTTTTCAGCATCATTTAAATCTGTTGGCAATGCTTCACTAGCAACCCGAATAGCCTCTGCCTGAGAGCTTGAATACATCCAAACACGACGTAAAAATCTGGATGCTCCATCAACACCCGACCCAGACCATTCCAGCTGTTGCTCTGGAGGGGCTGCGAACATAACAAATAAGCGAGCAGTGTCGGCACCGTATTGATCAATCAATGCTTGTGGATCTACGCCATTATTCTTACTCTTTGACATCTTCTCTACGCCACCAATAATGACTGGTGCGCCAGATGAATCACCCTTTAATTTAGCCCCACATGGACGACCCTTATCATCAAGCTCTAGCTCCACATCCAATGGATTAAGCCATGTCTTCTTGCCAGATGCCTCTTCCGAGTAATAGGTTTCATTGAGCACCATACCTTGGGTTAACAAGTTTTGGAAAGGCTCATCGAAATGAATGAGATTCAAATCGCGCATCACCTTAGTCCAAAAGCGCGCATACAGTAGATGCAAAATAGCGTGCTCAATTCCACCAATGTACTGATCCATTGGCATCCAATACGCATTGCGATCATCAACCATGGTCTTTGCATCTGGGCCGGTGTAGCGCATGAAATACCATGATGAATCTACAAAGGTATCCATGGTGTCTGTCTCACGACGAGCTGGCTTGCCGCACTGAGGACATTTCACGTTCAAAAAATCTGCACGCTTATTAAGTGGGTTACCACTGCCGTCCGGTACGCAATCCTCAGGAAGCACCACAGGTAAATCAGCCTCTGGGACTGGCACAGCACCACACCCAGGATGCTGCTCATCACCACAATGAATAATCGGAATTGGCGTACCCCAGTAACGCTGACGTGAAATTCCCCAGTCACGCAGACGGTAGGTAGTTTTCATTTCACCAATACCCATCTTTTCTAAATCTGCAGCTACTGCATTGACTGCCTCATCATGAGACATGCCATCATACTTACCACTGTTAAGACAAATCACATCCTCTTTTTGGGCATACCAATCTTGCCACTGGCTCGTATTAAACATAGAAGATGGCGCACGCAATGCAATGACTTGCTTAATTGGTAAATCGTACTTGAGGGCAAAGGCAAAATCGCGCTCATCATGGGCAGGAACGCCCATCACCGCACCATCTCCATAAGACATCAATACATAATTACCAATCCAAACTGGAATTGGCTCATGGGTTAAAGGGTGCGTGACATACAAGCCGGTAAACATACCCTCTTTTTCTTGGGTGGCTAAGTCTGCCTCAATCACACTGCCTGTTTTACATTTTTCAATAAATGCGGCCAAGGCTGGATTATTAGCAGCAGCCTGAGTAGCCAAAGGATGTTCGGCTGCTACCGCACAAAATGTAACTCCCATAATGGTGTCGGCACGCGTTGTAAATACATACAACTGACCATCTTGAATAAAGCGACCCTGAGCATCTGCAATTTCATGCTTAAACGCAAAACGGACTCCCCGACTTTTACCGATCCAGTTTTGTTGCATGGTCTTCACACGCTCAGGCCAGCCTAAGTCATCCAAACCAGAAAGTAATTGCTCTGCATAAGCAGTAATGTTGAAGTAATAGCCAGGTATTTCGCGTTTTTCTACTAAGGCGCCAGAACGCCAGCCGCGCCCATCAATCACTTGTTCATTTGCCAAGACTGTTTGATCAATTGGATCCCAATTCACTACTTGGGTCTTGCGATAAGCAATTCCTTTTTCAAGCATCTTCAGAAAGAGCCACTGATTCCAACGATAGTAATCAGGACTGCAAGTTGCTACTTCACGCGACCAGTCAATTGCCAAACCCATCGCTGCCATTTGCTTTTTCATATAAGCAATGTTGTCGTATGTCCATTGAGCAGGTGGTACTTTATTTTGAATCGCGGCATTTTCAGCAGGCATACCAAAGGCATCCCAACCCATCGGCATCAGGACGTTATAACCTTGCATCCGTAACTGCCGAGCCATTACATCATTGATGGTGTAGTTACGAACGTGACCCATATGCAACTTACCTGATGGATAAGGCAACATCGAACAAGCGTAGTACTTTGGACGCGGTTTACCAGATGCATCTAAGGCATCCTCAGAAACTCGGTAGGCTTGCGTACTGTCCCAATCCGCTTGTGCACCCGCTTCGATACTGCGGTGGTTGTAATCCTTACTCATTCAATAGAGCTCTTTTCTTCTATTTGGGGTTTGCTAATAAATACGCATTTGCGGCAAATTACTGACGTAGTCCTAGAACATCTTGCATATCAAACAAGCCGGATGGTTCTTTCTGTAAAAAACGTGCAGCACGCAAAGAACCTTGAGCATAGGATTGACGACTAGATGATTTATGGCTGATCTCGATACGCTCACCCTCGCCAGCAAACAAAACAGTGTGATCACCCACAATATCGCCGCCACGAATAGTTGCAAACCCAATAGAGCCCTCCTTACGCTCACCAGTATGGCCTTCACGCGCATACACGGCGACATCATCTAACTTCTCACCAAGTGCTTGTGCAATCACCTCTCCCATCCTTAATGCAGTTCCTGATGGAGCATCTACTTTGTGACGATGATGCGCCTCAATAATTTCAATGTCATAACCTTGATTTAACATTTTGGCAGCGATCTCAAGCAATTTAAATGTTGCGTTTACACCCACACTCATATTAGGAGCAAAAACGATTGCCAAGTTCTGAGAAGCTGCTTTGAGTGCAGCGATTTGCTCTGTACTTAATCCGGTAGTGCCAATGATCATTTTGCTACCGGTCTTTTGCGCAACAGCCAAATGTGCCATGGTGCCTTCTGGACGAGTAAAGTCAATCAAAAACTCTGCATCTGCTAAAGCTGCAGCAATATCAGCGGTAATAACGACGCCCGTTTTTTTACCCAGAAAAGCACCAGCATCTTCCCCCAATTGAGAACAGCCGCTATGCTCAAGCGCGCCCACTAGCTTTGCATCTGCACTGCTGAGCACTGCCTCAATTAACATTTTTCCCATGCGTCCGGTTGCACCGGCAATTGCGATTTTCATCATCTGATTCATCACTTCATATTTAAATTACTAAAAATCTCGTCTCTATCTTGTGGTGCCACACTAATGCTATTGACTTGAATAAAGATGCTTTTATTTTGTACTGACAGCGTCACTTGCTGGCTTTGGGGCGCTAGCAGGTAAATTATTGGTTGGGCTTGGGACCAGCAACTCAGGCTGTTGCAAAGGAGGTGTCACAGGAGGCTTATTGGATCCAGTCACGATATCCCAGAACGAACGTTTGGCTTTTGCATAGCCGTCAATTTCTGCAACCATTTCTACTTCCGTAGGCAAAGCATCGCCCTGAAACTTCACCAACTTATCGCCTTCAAAAAAAACTGTGACGCGACGCTCTTTGGCAATAGGTTGCCCTGAACGCTTAAATTCAAAAACATAATCCCAACGATTTGCATGAAAGTAACTAGCTAATAAAGGCGTGCCTAATATTTGACGAACTTGCTCGCGGCTCTGCCCTACTTGCAACTTAGCGTATTGCTCGCTAGAGATAAAATTGCCCTGCACTACATCTGGAACATAAGGCTGAAAAACTTTATTCATCCATGCACGCTGAGTATTATCTACAGCACTCGTGCAACCGGTCGACAAAATAACGCCACTCAATACTGTAATCAATGCGAGCAAACGCAAAGGATCAAAAACTCTGGGAAAGACAGAGAAAAAGTGATTAAATAGTTGAAGGCAATTTTGCATAGCAGGCCGTATCATTAAGACATTGATTTTAGCTCCCAAACCCATGAATATGAACCAAAACCCTACTCCTGCAGATTTACGCGATATTGGCCTAAAAGCGACTGGTCCTCGCATGAAAATTCTGGACTTTTTTCATCAAAATGGGGGGACTCACTTTAGCGCCGAAGACGTTTTCATGGCGCTTGCTAAGGAAGACAAGGAAATTGGCTTAGCAACTGTTTATAGGGTGCTAACGCAGTTTGAGCAAGCGGGGCTTTTACTGCGTAGTCACTTTGAGTCTAGTAAAGGCGATGGCCGGGCAATTTATGAGCTCAATGAAGGTCAGCATCATGACCATTTGGTGTGCTTAGACTGTGGGCATGTAGAGGAGTTTGTTGACGAAGCAATTGAAAAAAGGCAAAAAGATATTGCCAAAAACCTCGGTTTTAAGCTCCAAGAACACTCTTTGGCGATGTATGGACACTGCCAGAAGCGAAATTGCCGTAATAAGTCAAAAACTGGATAAAAAATTGTGGCTATTTAATGAAAAAAGACCTCAAATGAGGTCTTTTTTGCATATATAGGCTATTTTTAACAACTTTTAGTAACAAATTCCTATTTCACGGCCATTAAGGCCTCAGCAGCATTGAGCATTTGCACTGAGTAGCCCCACTCATTGTCATACCAAGCCAAAACCTTGACGAGCTTGCCATCAGCTGAAACGCGAGTCTGAGATGCATCGTAAATACTAGGACGTGGATCATGATTGAAGTCAATTGATACCAATGGAAGCGTATTGAAACCTAGAATACCCTTCAACTCACCTTCACTCGCCGCCTTCAGAATGGAATTAACCTCGTCTACGCTAGTGGCACGAGTTGCAGCAAAAGTTAAATCCACGACAGAAACATTAATCACTGGGACGCGCATCGCGAAACCGTCAAAACGACCTGCTAGAGCCGGCAATACCAAACCAACCGCTTTTGCAGCACCAGTCTTAGTCGGGATCATGCTCGATACCGCAGAACGAGCACGACGCATATCCTTGTGATACACATCGGTCAATACTTGATCATTAGTAAAGGCATGAATTGTTGTCATCAAGCCAGACTCAATGCCGATTTTCTCTAGCAAAGGTTTGACTAATGGAGCTAAACAGTTCGTTGTGCAGCTTGCGTTGGAAACAACGATGTCGCTTGGCTTTAATACCTGCTGATTGACGCCATACACAATAGTGGCATCCACATCTTTTTCGCCTGGCGCAGAGATTAATACCTTCTTTGCTCCTTGAGAAATATGCACCATAGCCTTTTCTTTAGAAGTGAACTTTCCTGAACACTCTAAAACAAGATCAACGCCCAATTCTCCCCACGGGGTTTCCAAGGGATTACGGGTAGAAAACATTTTGATGCGATCACCATTCACCACCATGTAGTCACCATCTACGCTTACTTGCGCAGGAAAGCGCCCATGAGCGGAGTCATATTGCGTCAGATGCGCATTGATATCAATATCACCCATGGCATTAATAGCAACAATCTGAATATCACGTCTTGGCTTGCCGTTGACTTGATCTTCATACAAAGCACGCAAGACCATACGACCAATACGACCATAACCATTAATTGCGACACGAATTGTCATTCCATTCCCCTTACTAATAATGAATTTATTCCGAATTAATTATTTGAAATACATTGCTGAACAGTCTTGGCAATCTGATCAACTGTTAAACCAAAGTACTCATATAGTTGCGGCGCTGGCGCTGACTCACCAAAAGTATCGACACCATGCACAGCAGCACAACCGTACTTCCACCAAAAATCACTTACACCTGCCTCAATAGCGATTCGTGGAATATTGACCGGTAATACTTTTGCTTTGTATGTGGCATCTTGTTGATCAAATACTGTTGTAGATGGTATTGATACAACGCGAATGCTTAAGCCATCTGCCTCTAAACGTTCTGCTGTTTGTAATGCCAAGCCAATCTCAGAGCCGGTTGCAATAATGACTGCATCTATTTTTGCCTTCTTAGGCTCACACAATACATAGCCACCACGTGCGATATCTTTGATCTGCTGATGGTTACGTGAAACAAATGGACAATTCTGACGACTAAAGATCAATGCGCTTGGGCCATTCTTGCGTTCAATAGCAGCACCCCAGGCAACCGCACTTTCAGTAGTATCGCAAGGACGCCAAACCATCAAATTTGGAATCAGGCGTAAGCTCGCCACCTGCTCAACAGACTGATGGGTTGGACCATCTTCACCCAAACCAATTGAGTCATGAGTAAAGACAAAGATGCTTCTTAACTTCATCAACGCAGCCATGCGCAATGCATTGCGGCTATAGTCTGAGAAGGTTAGGAAAGTTCCACCAAAAGGGATGTATCCACCATGTAAGGCAATACCATTCATGATGGCACTCATACCAAATTCACGAACGCCATAGTTAATGTGGTTACCCCATTGATTAGCACGCACCGGTTTGCATGAAGACCAATTGGTGAGATTAGATCCAGTGAGATCAGCGGAGCCACCCATCAATTCTGGCAATGCAGGAGCCAAAGCCTCAATCGCATTTTGACTGGCTTTGCGAGTGGCTATGGTTTCAGCCTTAGATTGACATATCTTGAGATAAGCATCGAGAGTAGATAAAAAATCTTTTGATAAATCACCTTGCATACGACGCTGCAATTCAGACGCTAGTTCTGGATATTTATTTTTGTATGCCTGAAATTGTTTATTCCACTCGTGCTCAGCTGCTTGTCCGCGCTTCTTAAAATCCCAAGCTTCATAAATGTCTTTTGGAATTTCAAACGGAGCATATGGCCAATTCAAAGCAACCCGGGTTGCAGCAATTTCTGTTGCGCCCAATGGGGAGCCATGCACTTTATCGCTACCAGCCATATTAGGAGAGCCTTGACCAATTGCAGTCTTGCAACAAATCAAAGTGGGTTTGTCACTCTTCTTTGCTTTTGCAATCGCACTGGATACTGCCTCTGCATCATGGCCATCAACATCGCGAATCACATTCCAGCCGTATGCTTCAAAACGTTTCGGGGTATCTTCGTTAAACCAAGAAACAACTTTGCCATCAATCGAAATACCATTGTCATCCCACAGCGCAATTAACTTATTGAGCTTGAGAGTGCCGGCCAATGAGCATACTTCATGACTAATGCCCTCCATTAAACAACCGTCACCTAAAAATACATAGGTGAAGTGATCAACGATGTTGTGTCCTGGGCGATTAAATTCTTCTGCTAATAATTTTTCCGCCAACGCCATGCCGACTGCATTCGAAATACCCTGACCTAATGGTCCAGTGGTTGTTTCAACGCCGGGCGTAATTCCGTACTCAGGGTGTCCGGGTGTTTTGCTATGCAATTGTCGGAAATTTTTAAGCTCTTCAATCGGCAAGTCATAACCTGTCAAATGCAATAGTGAATACAACAACATCGAACCATGGCCATTAGACAAAACAAATCGATCCCGATTTATCCAATGCGGATCAGTAGGGTTATGTTGCAAGTGTTCATTCCATAAACTGACCGCAATGTCAGCCATGCCCATAGGCATTCCAGGGTGCCCGGAATTGGCTTGTTGAACTGCATCCATGGATAAAGCACGAATGGCATTGGCCATACGAATTTGGAGGTTTGACATCGTAAAAGTGGTCTCTAGGAAAATAAATTAGCTATATTGCAGTAATGCCTCAATTTTATCTTCCCGGCCCATGGCAAACCGAAAAGCCAACTCCGCTCACTCCTGAGCTCGCACATCATTTGCGGGTTCGCCGGATTCAGGCAGGGGAATACTTCCCCATCTTTGACGGTAATGGCCAGGTCGCCAAGGCAAAACTACTTTCCTTGGGCAATAAGACTGGTGAAGCTGAAATCACCAATATCTGCCTAGATATCCATCGCGAGAGCCCTTATGCGATTACCCTGGCTCAAGGCCTTGCTGGTGGTGACAAGATGGACTGGATTGTCGAAAAGGCCATTGAAACGGGTGCACAAGTTATCGCCCCATTGCAATGTGAGCGCTCGGTGATCAAATTAGCGCGCTCTAGCGATAGTGAGCGCGCCCAGAAGCGGGTGCTACATTGGGAAGGAATCGTTCTAGCAGCCTGTGAACAATGTGATAGAACTGTTCTTGCCACAGTAGAACCTGTACAACTTTTTGAAAAATATCTACAAAAGCCACAAAAAGCCACACTTAAACTACTTTTAAGCCCAGATGCTGATAAAAGCTTGTATTCAGCATTGATGAATGCAGCTCCACAGGATATTGTTCTGATGATTGGTCCTGAGGGAGGGCATTCACCCGAGGAAGAAGCTTTAGCGCAAGCAGCAGGCTATCAAATCGTTTCTTTAGGAGATCGTGTATTGCGCACAGAAACTGCTGGAATTGTCGCTATTACTGCTGTTCATAGTATTTGGGACCCAGAAATGCAAAATCGCCTCAAATAGAGGCGATCTTTGCTACAAAAATGCGTGCTATTTAGGCAAATGAGTAGAACACTCGATAAGGCGTGCGACGCTCAGACCAGAAATCAACCGCATCACGGAAAACATCTAGCAAAGTTTCACGAGCCTCTTTGTCAAACTTCTGCGTACATGGCAAACCTTCAAGCACCACAACAAAACCTGGCTGAGGACCCGACTTATCGACTGTTGTGGTCAAAGCATCCAATAAAGGATCAAAATTTTTCGCTTGCTGCTTCGTAAAGGTGTAGGCAATGGCAATTGCTTCTAAAACCTCACCCTTTGTCATTGCATTAGCGCAATTAGCGTAAATAAAGTGCTGACCGAGCTCTGTCGCAGCCTCCTGTAGGTCAGGAGTACGAAAAGCACGAATTGATTGCACGATGTTTGGGCGCACACTGCGCAACATTGCCGGCGGTCCGGCATCGCGAACGGCCAAAGCGGCACGCCAAGAAGCTGTCACTTTTTTCCCCGAAACTTGATTTGCTGCATAGGTTTGTAAACGAGATAA
>JBFZCO010000150.1:0-11652 GCA_041307885.1 Burkholderiales bacterium
AGATCATTATGTTTTCAGGTATGAATACAGGTGTTGCACCAGCTTTGGCGCCACACCACATGGCTTTAATTCCGCCAGAGCGTTTAGCAGAAATTCAAAAAGAATACTTCACTGAGTTAGCGCATCTAGCAACTAATCCAGAGGCGATCGAAGTCAAGGATAGGCGCTTTTCTGGAAAGGCTTGGCATTCATCGTGGAGTAAGACGATTGCTGCTACCTACCTACTCAACTCTAAACATTTACTCGCTTTAGCTAAGGCTGTAGAAGCTGATGAAAAGACCAAGGTCAAGATTTTGTTCACAACAGAGCAAATGATTGATGCGTTCTCACCATCTAATTTTATTGCCACTAATCCTGAGGTTCTCGAAAACATTATTAGCAGTCAAGGCCAGTCAATACAAAATGGCATAGTTAATCTGTTAGGCGACTTAAAAAAAGGCAAGGTCTCACAAACCGATGAAAGTGCTTTTGAAGTTGGTAAAAATATTGCCACAACAGAAGGTCAAGTGATCTTTCGCAATGATCTCTTTGAATTAATCCAATACACCCCATTAACTGATACCGTATTTGAGCGCCCATTTTTAATGGTGCCTCCATGTATCAATAAGTTTTATATTTTGGATTTACAGCCTGATAACTCCGTAGTGCGCTACATGGTCGAGCAAGGCCATACAGTTTTTCTAGTCTCCTGGAAGAATCCTGATGCTTCCATGTCCCAGATTACTTGGGATGACTATGTGGGTGATGGTGTGATCAAAGCTATTGAAGTCGTTAAAGATATTGGTGGTACTGACCAAATTAACGTCCTAGGATTTTGTGTTGGGGGAACTCTAACAGCAACCGCTTTAGCGGTATTGGCGGCTCGCAAGAAAAATGACGTTGCGAGCTTAACCTTGCTAACAACACTTTTAGACTTTAGTGATACCGGCATTCTAGATATCTTTATTGATGAGGGCATGGTGAAGTTGCGTGAGTCAACTATTGGTGGTGAGGGCGGTCACTTCGGCATGATGTCTGGCTTGGAGCTTGGAAATACTTTCTCTTTCTTGCGCCCCAATGATCTTGTATGGAACTATGTTGTTGAGAATTATCTCAAGGGTAATTCACCGCCACCGTTTGATTTGCTCTATTGGAATGGTGACTCCACCAATCTTCCTGGCCCTATGTATTGCTGGTATTTGCGGCATACCTATCTGCAAAATGAGTTAATTAAGCCGGGTAAGCTCACAGTGTGCGGTGAAAAAGTAGATCTTGGAAAGATTACTATCCCAGCATTTATTTATGCATCCCATGATGATCATATCGTGCCATGGAAATCCGCTTATGAATCAACTCGAATTCTAAAGGGCAAGAATACATTTGTTCTGGGTGCTTCTGGCCATATTGCGGGTGTGATTAATCCTCCTGCTAAGAATAAGCGTCATTATTTTGAAAATAATAAGTTGGCAAAAACTGCAGATGAATGGTTAGCTGTAGCTAAAGATATCAAGGGCAGTTGGTGGCCAAACTACTCTGCATGGTTAGAGCAATTTGGCGGCAAGAGAATAGAGGTTAGCAAGAGATTTGGTAATGCACGTTACAAAAAACTAGAGGCTGCACCTGGTAAGTACGTGAAAGAGAAAATAACAGTAGCGACTTAATTTGTTTTTATAAGGGGAATCACATGTCTCAAAAAATTGCATATGTAACTGGCGGTATGGGTGGAATTGGTACCGCGATTTGTCAGCGTTTGGCCAAAGATGGATTTATGGTCATTGCTGGTTGTGGCCCCAATTCACCGCGTAAGGATCGCTGGATAGCTGAGCAAAAAGCTTTAGGTTACGACTTCATTGCATCTGAAGGCAATGTTTCGGATTGGGACAGTACGGTCGCAGCCTTTGAAAAGGTTAAAGCTGAAGTAGGTCGTGTCGATGTTTTGGTCAACAATGCTGGAATTACGCGAGACAGCGTTTTCAGAAAAATGACTCCCGATCAATGGAAGGCCGTGATCGATACCAACCTGAATTCATTGTTTAATGTCACCAAGCAAGTTGTTGATGGAATGGCTGATAACGGTTGGGGGCGCATTATCAATATTTCTTCAGTGAATGGTCAAAAAGGTCAGTTCGGTCAATCAAACTACTCAACAGCCAAAGCAGGTTTGCATGGCTTTACTATGGCCCTGTCACAAGAGCTTGCCTCTAAGGGGGTTACCGTAAATACAGTTTCTCCTGGCTACATTGGTACTGATATGGTGAAAGCTATTCGTGAGGATGTTCTGGAAAAGATTGTTGCTGGGGTTCCGGTAAAGCGCTTGGGGACGCCTGAAGAGATTGCTTCTATCTGCTGTTGGATTGCCTCAGAGGACGGCGGCTATGCAACTGGTGCAGATTTCTCATTAAACGGCGGTCTACATACTGGCTAAATTGGTCAAAATACACCGTTTTAGTGTTTCGCTCATCGGCATATTTACCTTTAGGTCAAACTAGGGATAAACTATGCCGATGTTGCATTGCAGTACCATGAGTTAGGAAACCATAATGGCTACACGTTCTAAAAAGACTGGCGACAGCCGTCTCATTAAAAAATATCCCAATCGTCGTTTATATGACACCCAAACGAGCACCTATGTCACTCTTGTAGATATTAAAAATTTAGTGATGTCTGGTGATGTTTTTAGCGTGGTTGATGCCAAAACTGATGATGACCTAACTCGCAATATTTTGTTGCAAATAATATTAGAGGAAGAGGCTGGTGGTGCCCCTGTATTCTCAACCCAGATGTTGTCGCAAATTATTCGCTTCTACGGTAATTCGATGCAAGGCTTAATGGGTAGTTATCTTGAAAAGACCATGCAATCTTTTGTTGATATCCATAATAAATTAGGCGATCAGACCCAAGGTCTTGGCCCTGGAAGCACACCCGAAGCTTGGGCAAATATGATGAATCTTCAAAATCCAATGATGCAAGGTCTCATGGGTAACTATATGGAGCAAAGCAAAGATTTATTTGTAAAGATGCAAGAGCAAATGCAAAACTCCCCAGCAATTTTTGGTGGATTTCCATTTACACCGCAAACTAATAAAACTGAAAAAGAATAGTTGTGGTCGGTAAAGTTGGTTTTGTTTCCTTGGGTTGCCCCAAGGCATTGGTTGATTCTGAGCTCATTCTCACGCAGCTTAGTGCTGAAGGTTATGAGACCGCCAAGGATTATTCAGGGGCGGATCTGGTGGTAGTTAACACTTGCGGCTTTATAGATTCAGCCGTTGAAGAGAGTTTGGCCGCAATTGGTGAAGCGCTCTCTGAGAATGGAAAAGTGATTGTCACAGGCTGTCTAGGTGCTCGTAAGAATGCAGATGGTAGCGATCTCATTCGAAGTATCCACCCTAAGGTATTAGCAGTTACCGGTCCGCACGCTACTGCGGAAGTGATGCAAGCGATTCATTTGCATTTACCAAAACCGCATGACCCCTTCACTGATTTATTGCCCCCAATTGGCGTTAAACTCACGCCTAAACATTATGCCTATTTGAAGATTTCTGAAGGCTGTAATCATCGGTGCACCTTTTGCATTATCCCAAGCTTACGTGGTGATCTTGTATCACGACCGATTGGTGAGGTGTTGCTCGAGGCAAAAAAATTATTTGAGTCTGGCGTTAAAGAGTTATTAGTTGTTTCGCAGGATACCAGTGCCTATGGTGTCGATATTCAATACCGCACAGGCTTCTGGGATGGTAAGCCCGTCAAGACCCGTATGTTTGACTTAGTAAATGCACTCAATCAAATTGCTAGAGAGCATCAGGCATGGGTGCGCTTGCATTACGTTTATCCATATCCGCACGTAGATGATATTGTGCCCTTAATGGCCCAGTTTTCTGAGTATGGATATGGAGTGCTACCGTATTTGGATATCCCACTACAGCATGCTCATCCTGATGTGCTAAGGCGTATGAAGCGTCCAGCAAGTGGTGAAAAAAATATCGAGCGTATTGCTGCCTGGAGAAAAGCTTGTCCTGATTTGGTCATTCGCAGTACTTTCATCGCTGGATTCCCAGGTGAGACTGAGGAAGAGTTCCAGTATTTATTGGAGTTCTTGGAAGAGGCCCAAATTGATCGTGCTGGTTGTTTTGCTTATTCACCAGTAGATGGTGCTACTGCTAATCAATTAGATAATCCAATTCCTGATGCACTTCGTGAAGAACGTCGCACTCGATTTATGGCTAAGGCCGAAGAAATCTCTACTAAGCGACTTGCTAAAAAAATAGGCAAGCGTATTCAAGTGATCATTGATAGGGTCGATGAATCTGGTGGAATTGGCCGAACTACTGGCGATGCCCCTGAAATCGATGGTTTAGTCCGAGTTTTACCGGCATCTAAACCTTCCAAGCGCTATCGAGTAGGCGATATTATCAAGGTGACAGCTATTAGCTCCCAAGGGCATGACCTAATAGCTGAAACTTGACTATTGGGATAAAAATAGAACTTAGACTCAGATTTTGGGTCATTAATTGAGCCCTAAAGTGGCTTTGTAAAAGGGGGTTGTTATGAGTCGTGATGTCGTTGTATTAAGCGCAGTTCGTTCTGCAATCGGTACTTTTGGGGGTTCACTCAGTAGCTTAGAGCCAAGTGAACTTGGCGGCATGGTGATGAAAGAGGCAGTTGCCCGCTCAGGAGTAGACCCTGCATTGATAAATTATGTGACAGTTGGCAATACGATTCCAACTGATAACCGCTATGCCTATGTTGCTCGTGTTGCTTCAATTCAGGCTGGCTTGCCAATGGAGTCAGTAGCAATGGCGCTCAATCGCTTATGTAGTTCTGGTTTACAAGCGATTGTCACAACTGCTCAAGCAATTATGTTGGGGGATTGTAATTACGGTATTGGCGGTGGTGTTGAAGTGATGTCACGTGGTATGTATGGTTCACCAGCTATGCGCAGTGGTGCTCGCATGGGCGACACTAAGATGATCGACTTGATGGTTTCTGTCTTAACTGACCCATTCGGTGTTGGCCATATGGGTGTCACTGCCGAGAACTTAGTTGAAAAGTGGAAGCTCACTCGCGAAGAGCAGGATGCGCTTGCAGTCGAATCTCATCGTCGCGCTGCAAATGCTATTAAAGAGGGTCGTTTTAAGTCACAAATTGTTCCAATTACGATTAAGACTCGCAAAGGTGACGTTGTCTTTGATACTGATGAACATGTGAAGCCCGATACAACTTTGGAAACGTTGGCGAAGATGAAGGCTGTCTTCAAGAAAGAGGGCGGCAGTGTTACCGCTGGTAATGCTTCTGGCATTAACGATGGCGCAGCATTCTTTGTTTTGGCGGATGCTGAAACTGCTAAGAAAGCTGGTCAAAAACCAATCGCGCGTTTGGTCTCATACGCTATTGCAGGTGTGCCAAATCACATCATGGGTGAAGGTCCGATTCCAGCAACTAAGATTGCGCTTGAGCGTGCCGGTCTGAAGTTAGACCAAATCGATGTGATTGAGTCTAATGAGGCATTTGCCGCTCAAGCATTGGCAGTAACTAAAGGCCTCGGTTTGGATCCTGCAAAGACGAACGTTAATGGCGGCGCAATTGCACTAGGTCACCCCATTGGCTGCTCTGGCGCAGCGATCGCTACTAAAGCTATCCATGAATTACACCGTGTTCAAGGTAAGTATGCTTTAGTCACAATGTGTATTGGTGGTGGTCAGGGTATTGCAACCATTTTTGAGCGCCTCTAATAGATACTAATTGATTCATTGCCTTTGTTATTAGGCAATGAGCAAAAGTGCAGCATCTAAGCCGACTCGGTCAAAAGCCGCGTCGGCTTTTTCTTTGACAATTGGCTTTGCACGATAAGCAATACTGATGCCAGATCCTTGCATCATCAGCAAATCATTGGAGCCATCACCCATCGTGATGGAATCATGCTTTTGGCAGCCCATCTGAGTGCAAGCTTGTTCAAGATAAGTAGCTTTAGCAACGCCATCTACTATCTCACCGAGAACTTTTCCAGTGAGCTTTCCATTGATGATTTCTAGCGTATTCGCTTGAGTTTGTTTAAAGCCTAATTCTTTTTGGAGCTTTTCCGTAAAGAAAGTAAATCCACCAGAAACTAATAAGGTATGTAGATCTAAATCATGCGCAGCATGAAGTAATTCTTTTGCGCCGGGATTGGGTCGCAAACGCTCTCGATAGACTGACTCTAAAACATTGGCAGAAGTTCCCTCTAATAGCGCAACGCGTCTACGTAAACTCTCTTTAAAGTCTTTAATCTCGCCTCGCATCGTAGCTTCGGTTATTTCGGATACAGCTGTTTTTTTACCTATGAAGTCAGCAATCTCATCAATGCATTCAATATTGATAAGAGTCGAATCCATATCCATAGCCAGCACCTGAACTGTTTGCGGCCTAAAACCTGGAGCTAGAAACGCAAGATCGGCATTATGTGATGCAGCAATGTCACGCATCGCAACACGCGCTTCAGGCATTAAAGCTTTATTGCTTATCCAGCGCTGCGAAAAGTAAGGCTGATGTGCTGTGTTACTTTGTTTGGGGGTAACTTTAATACCTAATACATCGGCATGCTTTATTAGAGTTTCTTGTAAGCCAGGGCTAATGGGTTCATTAGAAAGAGCTACGAGTGTGAGATGGGTAGACATAGTGATTAACCTACTTGGGCTGGGGTAAGCATAGCCGATTCGTTAAGAGTGCGGAGTATTTTTCTGATTTGTTCAAGCCGTTGTTCTAGTTTTTCAAAATCACGTTCTTTTTGCGGCAGTACTTTAAGCTTGTCTTGACCATTAAGTTGAATATGTTTTGATGACTGAATCAATTGAATCATTTTCATTGGATCAATTGGTGGATTAGGAATGAATTGAATTTGAATTGAGGCGGGGGTGGCATCAATTTTTTTAATGCCAAAGCCAGTCATCTCCAAGCGCAAGCGGTGGGTTTCATAAAATGACTTTGCTTGGTCTGGCAAATCCCCAAAGCGGTCTACTAATTCTTCCCGTAGGCTCATTAACTCAGAAAAATCATTGGTGCCAGCAAAGCGCTTATATAGGGAGAGGCGCTCATGGACATCTGGGCAATAATCATTCGGCAGTAGGGCAGGCACCCCCAGATTGACATCAGTTGTTGCCTGAAGGGGTGATAATAAATCCGGCTCTTTGCCACTGCGTAGGGATTTGACAGCACGATTGAGCATCTCGGTATAAAGCTGAAAGCCAATCTCATGTATCTCACCTGACTGCTTATCTCCAAGCACCTCTCCTGCACCACGAATTTCTAAATCATGCATGGCCAAATAAAAGCCTGAACCCAATTCCTCCATTGCTTGAATTGCATTCAGTCTTAACTGCGCCTGCTTACTTAATGCTTCTGGATCAGGCACTAAAAGATAGGCATAAGCTTGATGATGGGAGCGTCCGACACGACCTCGTAATTGATGTAATTGCGCCAAACCAAATTTATCCGCCCTGTGCATGATGATGGTGTTAGCAGTTGGCACATCAATACCGGTTTCAATAATAGTGGTACACAGCAAAATATTAGTTCGCTGTGTCACAAACTCACGCATCACCGATTCCAACTCACGTTCGTTCATTTGTCCGTGCGCAACACTAATACGAGCTTCTGGAATTAATTCTTGTAATGCATGTTTGCGGTTTTGGATCGTTTCTACTTCGTTATGCAAAAAATAAACTTGACCACCACGTTTGATTTCGCGAAGGACTGCCTCTCGAATGACACCATCTCCCTCGCGTCTCACAAAAGTTTTAATTGCTAAGCGTTTTTGAGGTGCAGTAGCAATAATCGAAAACTCTCTGAGGCCTTCCATAGCCATACCCAAGGTTCTAGGTATCGGTGTAGCAGTCAGAGTGAGAATGTCAACCTCGGCGCGCAGCGCTTTGAGCGCATCCTTTTGGCGCACACCAAACCGATGCTCTTCATCCACAATAACTAATCCGAGGTTTGCAAACTTAGTCTCTTTAGACAGTAGCTTGTGGGTACCAATAATAATGTCAGCCTCACCTTTAGCAATCGCTTCAAGGGCAGCATTAATTTCTTTGGTAGTCTTAAAGCGAGAAAGTTCAACAATGCGAACTGGCCAATCTGCAAAACGATCTTTCCAAGTCGCTACGTGCTGTTCAGCTAAGAGTGTGGTTGGGGCGAGGATAGCCACTTGTTTTCCGCCCATTACTGCAACAAAACTCGCGCGTAAGGCAACTTCAGTCTTACCAAAGCCCACATCACCACAAACTAAGCGATCCATCGGTGCGCCACTTGTCATATCGCCAATTACTGCTGCAATTGCATTGGCTTGATCCGGAGTCTCTTCAAAACCAAAGCTCTCTGCAAAAGCGGCGTAATCATGTGCAGAGAATTCAAAGGCGTGGCCCTTGCGAATAGCTCGAGCAGCATAAAGACTTAATAGCTCTGCTGCAGTATCTCTAATCTGCTGAGCAGCTTTCCTTTTTGCCTTATCCCATTGACCCGAACCCAGTTGATGTAATGGAGCAGAATCGGGATCGGATCCCGCATAGCGAGTCACCATCTGTAATTGCTGAACAGGTACGTATAGCGTAGCTTCTTTAGCGTAAACAAGATGCAGGAATTCTTCAAAGATGGGCTCTTCTTTAGGCTGCGCTAAATTGAGAAGCACCAAACCTTGGTAGCGACCAATACCATGATCAGAGTGCACTACTGGATCGCCAATCTTAAGTTCAGATAGATCCTTAAATAGCATGTCAGGATCAGCACTTTCAGTTTCTTTGCCTTTCCGTCTTTGGCGTGCAGTACTTGTAAATAGTTCCGCCTCTGTAACGATAATGAGATTTTCAGCGGGCCAAGTAAAGCCGTTTAATAGCTGTGCTGTGACAAGACCAAAAAGTGAGTTGCTCTTTATAAAATCGGAAATATTTTCAAAGCCATCTGGTTTTAATAGATAGAGCGGTTTCCCATTTTGACTGGCAACCGAATTACTTTCTTCGAATAACTGCCGGATGGACTCTTTTCTACCGGCACCGTCACTACAAATGAGGACACGCACATTTTCTTGGGAGACTAATGCTCTGAGTCGATTTATAGGGTCTGCGTCCCGGCGATGGACTGCTAGATCCGGAACTGCTAAAAATTGTGGAATATCTTTTGTATCTTGATCGAGTACTAAACGCGCATTAGGTTTAGATGCCAAAAAGAATTGATCAACATCGAGAAATAATTCACTAGGCGGCAGAATAGGGCGATCAAGATCATGCTTTAAGAATTCATATCTTGACTGGGTATCTTTCCAAAAGCTTTTAATGGCTTGTTCAAGATTCCCGGTGCTGACTATCCATACAGGATCGCCTGAACGAGGGAAGTAATCAAATACGCTAGATGTTTGATCAAAAAAAAGTGGTAGGTAAGATTCGATGCCAGCGCTTGGGATGGCTAAATTGACATCCTTATAGATAGAGCATCTTGTGGGATCGCCCTCAAAAACCTCACGCCAGCGTCCACGGAAGGCCGTACGAGAGGCGTCGTCAAATGGAAATTCATGTCCAGGTAATAAACGAACTTCTTTGACGGGATATAAGCTTCGCTGCGTATCTGGGTCAAATGCCCGAATTTGCTCTATCTCGTCACCAAATAAGTCTAGGCGATATGGCAAGCTTGAACCCATTGGGAATAAGTCAATCAAGCCACCCCGGATGCTGTACTCACCAGGGCGCATCACTGCACTTACGGGGTCATAGCCCGCCTGTTGAAGTTGAAGCTTAAGGGCGGCTTCATTGAGTTTGTCACCTTGCCTAAAGAAAAAGGTATGGCCTGATAGGAATGCTGGCGGCCCCAGCTTTTGCAGTGCAGTCGTAACAGGCACCAAAACAATATCGCAACTGCCGTTGAGTAATTCATACAGGGTGGCTAAACGTTCTGAAACTAAATCTTGATGTGGTGAAAAATGGTCATAAGGGAGAATTTCCCAATCTGGCAGAAGACGGGTCTTCAGTTGTGGCGCAAAAGCGGGAATTTCCTCTAATAACCTTTGCGCTTCTTGAGCTTGCGCACAAAACACCACCATTACTGAGAACTCAGATCGATAGCGAAGTGCTGATTGGGCAATAAGGGCTGCATCTGCTGAACCAACGAGCCCTGAAAAGGTAAAGCGCTGCCCAGCCCGCGGTGCGGGTATGGGGTCTGCTCGTTTTAATGCATCTGACATCTGAGCTCATTATAGAATCAGGTATGCGAGCTGGAAATTCCGATCCTCAATGTCATGCCTTGTTACCAACGGCGGGCACTGGTTCACGCCTTGGTGGAGCATTGCCTAAGCAGTTTCAAGAGTTAGCCGGCAAACCGATGCTCTCTTATGCGATTAATGCATTTGTTGATGTACCCCAAATACAGTCAATTTGGGTAGGTGTTAGCGCTGGTTTTATCGATAACCCAATCTTGGCAAGTCTTTCAAAAACCACCAAGCCCTTACATTGTGTGGCTACTGGCGGCCCAACTCGGCAAGAAACCGTTAAAAATACTCTGGCAGCAATGCTCAAAGCGGGCATCTCAGAAACTGACTGGGTCTTGGTCCACGATGCTGCACGTCCAGGAATTACTCCGGCAGTTATTCAAAAACTCATAGATGTGGTTAGGGACTCTGGTGAGGGTGGTTTGTTGGCAATACCCTTAGCTGATACCTTAAAGATGGCCGATAGCGCTTCTGCAATTGCCTCCAACCCAATAAGAGCTAAAAAAACGATCTCGCGTGAGCATCTTTGGCAAGCACAAACCCCACAAATGTTTGGCTTAAGGGCTTTGCATGATGCGATAGCCGATGGCATTAGGCGTGAAGCAGATATTACTGATGAGGCAAGTGCCATGGAGCTCATTGGGATGAAGCCCTTGCTAGTAGAGGGTATTACTGCTAACTTCAAAGTAACTCATCCAGCAGATTGGTCTTTGATGGAATCGATTTTGAAATTTAGCCAAAAATAACGATAAAGTCTACTTATGACTCAAGGCGCACCTCACATCCCCCAATTCAGAATCGGTCAAGGGTATGACATTCATGCACTAGTTTCCGATCGAAAGTTAATCTTAGGAGGCGTGCATGTCCCCAATGAGAAGGGTCTATTGGGGCACTCAGATGCAGATGCACTCTTGCATGCTCTCACCGATGCCCTGCTTGGTGCTGCCGGATTAAATGATATTGGCCAACTTTTTCCCGATACTGACCCTCAGTTTAAGGATATGGATAGCCGCATCTTGTTAAGAGCGGCATTACAAAAGATTCAGGCGGCTGGTTTTCAGGTGGGTAATGTAGATGCAACTATTATTTGCCAAATGCCTAAATTAGCGACTTTTCTACCAGAGATGGTGCGTAATATTGCGGCAGACTTGGCGGTAACCCCAAGCCATGTCAATCTAAAAGCCAAGACAAATGAATCCCTTGGACATTTAGGACGAGGTGAGGGTATTGCTGTGCATGCCGTTGCTTTGCTCTACAAGGCCTAAAAGATCCTTTGAAACCACTAAGCATTGTAGAATTACGGTCTTTAGAGTGAAGTTCTAGCTCGGTAGCGTTTGCGGAATTCGCGCGAGGATGGCGAAATTGGTAGACGCACCAGGTTTAGGTCCTGACGCCAGAAATGGTGTGGGGGTTCGAGTCCCCCTCCTCGCACCACAAGATTGCTACTTGGC